>NZ_JAIQZM010000001.1:243099-403938 GCF_023333595.1 Argonema galeatum A003/A1 | reverse complement strand
TTAACCAACGATGAAAACAAACAATTTGACGATATCACTCTTACACTAACGATGCAACCGGACACGATATGACCAATAACTAATGACCAATGACTAAAAAAGCTTTTGTTACAGGCGGTACAGGCTTCATCGGGGCCAACATAGTTCGATCGCTTCTGCAAGAAGGATACGCAGTCAGGGCGCTTGTGCGTCCATCCAGTCGTCTGGATAACCTGCAAAATCTAGACATAGAAATCGTCAAAGGCGATTTGAAAGACCCAGATTTGTGGCAGCAAATGCTTGGTTGTCAGGTACTATTTCACGTAGCGGCACATTATTCGCTTTGGCAAGCCGATCGAGATTTACTTTATAGTCATAATGTGCTAGGAACTAAAAATGTGCTAGCAGCAGCTCGTCAAGCAAAGATCGATCGCACAATTTACACCAGTTCGGTAGCAGCGATTGGGGTAAAAGAAGGCGGTGTCGCAGATGAAACGTATCAAAGTGCGATCGACAAACTCATCGGTCACTACAAAAAGTCTAAATATCTAGCCGAACAGGTAGCAATGCAAGCCGTTAAGGATGGTCAAGATGTCGTAATTGTCAATCCTTCCAGTCCGATCGGCCCTTTCGATATCAAGCCTACTCCGACTGGAGATATTATATTACGTTTCCTGCGTCGGCAAATGCCGTTTTACTTGAACACAGGATTAAATTTTATCGATGTGCGGGATGTGGCACGCGGGCATTTGCTAGCTTTGGAGAAGGGGAAAACAGGCGAGCGCTACATTCTCGGCCATCAAAATCTTACCCTAAAACAACTACTAGATAAACTATCCGAAATCACAGGTTTGCCAGCACCTCAAAACACCGTCCCCGCCTGGTTGCCCTTAAGTGTAGCCTGGATTGACGAACAAATTCTCGCACCTTTAGGCAAAGCGCCTTCCGTTCCTTTGGATGGCGTTCGCATGGCAACACAAACCATGTATTACGATCCATCAAAAGCAGTAAGAGAATTGGGTTTACCTCAAACTGCGATCGAGACAGCTTTAAAAGATGCCGTAGCCTGGTTTAAAAATAATTTTAAATTGTAATGTAGGTTGGGTTAAGCAATAGCGAAAACCAACTTCTGTAAGAGGATTTAATTAATGAAAACGAATCTTGACGAACAAGAATTATTATCTATTGTTGCCGGAAACAGTTAAACTCCTTCAACGAATAGTTCGACCAGTTTCCGATCTAATTTCTTGAATAATAGCCGAGATTTCTGACTCCGAATCGATGTGCCGCGATAAAACCTGAACTGTTGTTTCTAGTAAGCGATCGCTAAACATTTTCGCCAAGTCTTGCCTCAGACTCTGACCGATATAAAACTTCAGCAAAGCTGTCAAAGACATATCTCGACTCGCTGCTACTTTTTTGAGCGATTCTAATGTATTTAATGGAATTGGGATTGAGACTGTTTCTGTTGGTCTTGGTCGCAGCTTTAATTCAACTTCTTCACTATTTTTCATATAATCTTGCAACCGAATTATCACACTTCAGGTTCAATTCCAGCAGAGCGCAACTGCGATCGCAACTGCTCAAGCTGTAATTCTGCTCGTTGGGCTCTTTGCCGTTCTAACTCCGCTCTTTGGCTTTCTAATTCCGCTCTTTGGCTTTCTAACTCCGCTCTTTCATCTCCAGTTAGCAACAAATTCCCTTCACTATCCCACCAACGGAGCCAGGGTAATTCCATATTTTGATAGCGTCCTTGCCAAATTCCCAACTCCACCCCTAAAGGCGTAATCGGATAGTGACCCCGATCGTTTTCTACCACTAACTGATATTCACCCTCCATTAAATGATAGACTTCCACCCGTGCGCGGCTGACTTCATAAATTCCGTAAAATGCCGGACGAATGACATTTTCATAAATCCAAAATTTACCAGGTTTAACATCTTCTTGACCGGATCGCGATAAGGGCTTTCTGTCTCGTTCCTCTGACCCATCTCCCGATCCAAATTCTAATACAATTAACGGCGATATCAGTTCTTGCCACAACACATAAGAACGGCGCACAATTCCGTTGAGAGTTGCTGGCACATTAGGGACAAAAAACCAGTCTGGCGATTCGGCTCCTCGTTCTGGGGGATCGGTTAAACGCCAATAAATTCCGCAATCCTGACCGATACAATAATTACCGTCGGGATGCCTTTGCTGGAGAGAGGGGGTAATTGAATCTGTTAACAGGATGCTTTGAGGATGTTCTTGAAAATTTTTCACAAATGTTCCGTCTGACTCCGGTAACTGAGTGTGGTCGGGTAAAGCTGTAAGAATAGTTGGGGGATTTGTTGTGGAAGTCATGGCACTCAATATAGCGACGCAATTGGGATTAAAGCAGGTTTTCTAGGAGGTTTAAATCTATAAAATTTATTTCATGTTCATCTATTATATATTCTTTCGGCATAAGCGATCGCACCGTCAGCATCTTGGTAAAACTGTCACTCACCCTCACCCGATCGTCATATCAGTTACGCTAAACTACGCAAAACACCGATCGCGGTATTGGTTTGGTGAGAGGAGCGGAAATTAATGGCAATTAACTTACTACAAGCGCTGGAAGTAGGGAAATATATCGTCTCGCAGCGTCTTGCGGGTCGCAAACAATATCCCTTAGTCTTGATGTTGGAACCCTTGTTCCGGTGCAATCTTGCCTGTTCCGGTTGCGGAAAAATCCAGCACCCAGCAGAAATTCTCAAGCAAAACCTCACCCCCGAACAGTGCTTCGCCGCCGTCCAAGAGTGCGGGGCACCGATCGTCTCCATTCCTGGAGGAGAACCGCTGCTTCATCCACAAATAGATGAAATTGTCAAGGGTTTGGTAGAGCGGAAAAAGTTTGTTTACCTCTGCACGAATGGCTTATTGCTGGAAAAGAGTCTGGATAAATTTCAGCCTTCGCCCTACCTCACCTTCAGCGTCCACCTAGATGGGTTGCAGGAACTGCACGACAAATGCGTCGATCGCAAAGGCGTCTTCGATACAGCCGTCAAAGCGATTCGCGCCGCCAAAGCGAGAGGATTTCGGGTAACGACCAACACCACCGTCTTCGAGGGAACAGATACCAAAGAAATGCAAGATTTCTTTGACTTCATCGCCACGCTGAATATCGATGGCATGATGATTTCCCCAGGCTACAGTTATGAGTGGGCACCCGATCGCGATCATTTTCTCCAACGGGAACAGACGAAAGCCCTCTTCCGGGAAATCCTAGCGCCATACAAAGCAGGCAAGAAAAGCTGGAACTTCAACCACAACCCACTTTTTCTAGATTTTCTCACCGGCGAGAAAGATTACGAATGCACGCCTTGGGGGAGTCCCAGCTACAGCGTTCTCGGTTGGCAAAAACCCTGCTATCTTCTCAACGAAGGTCATTACGCCAGCTTCAAGGAATTGCTGGAAAATACAGACTGGAGTAAGTACGGTCGAGGTAGCGGCAATCCCAAATGTGCAGATTGCATGGTGCATTGCGGCTACGAACCCACCGCAGCAACGGATGCGATGCAACCGAGTAATGTAGTTCGTGCGATCGGCAGCGTATTCGGAATGGTCAGCTAGGAGAATTTCAGATTTTAGATTTCAAATTTCTAATTTGAAATTTATAATCTGAAATTAGAAATTTACAATAAAGCAAGTTTTCTTGCGAGAATTGCGCTTTCACTATGAGATCGATCGGCCCAGAGGACAGGTAATATCCTTTTCTCCATCCCAATCTGTAAACGTATTTTCATCTTTGTAATGCCGAGGAGTTTGCAACATTAAGCGCCAAGCCTCTCCCGCATCCAATAAGTTGAAGCGGTCAGAATAGTGAATTTTTAGTAATTCTTGAACCAGTGGATAATAGTCAGAGTTGATTCCTGGAAAAATATGATGCTCCGTATGGTAAGAGAAATTTAAATGCAGCAAATCGAAGATTTTAGGAACCCTGATAGAAAGGCTATTAATCAGCGGATCGTTAACGCTGGTCATTCGAGAGAGCATATGATTTGTATAAACATAAAATATTGTGCCTGCATAGCCAATCCCAATCGGCAGAAAGTAGCTCAGCACAAGTTTTATGGGGTTAAATTCCAGGTAAGCTAAAATGCTCAAATGAAGCATTAAGATTATTAAAAATTCACCGGCGATCGCTCGACGTTCCTTACTATTAACGGTAAATGCAGCCTGAACATAATCAACTGATTCGCTATTAAACAACAGCACAGAAGTTAAATTGCGGAAAGTCTGTACTCCCCATGCTGAAGTCATTCCCACTGTCAACCAGAAAGGTTTGACTTCCGACGAAGGCACAAACAAATTCTGAATCCATTTGCCCCAAGTCTTAGGTTGTTGGTATAAGTAATTGCGATCGGGATCTTTTAAGGAATTAGTTTTATTGTGATGTTCTCGGTTATGAACTGCTTTCCACAATGTCGGTGGCATCCACCCCAATGTTAGTCCTAACAAGCTAATAATACGCATCGCACGGACGTTTCTAATCGCGCTTCCGTGCATCAGGTCATGTGAGCTAAATAGCAGGACAATGACGCTATTGCCCATGATGATTGCGAAAGGTAAATACAGCCACAAAAGATATACAGGCCACCGATCTAACCCAGAGGCTATAGTCCAACCCAGTATCAAGATTATCAGATTAATCAACAGGATAACTAACTTACTACTATCAGGCGCAAACGCTTCAGCCGGAAGTAAAGGCCGCAATGTCTTTGCGTATACATTTTGCGGAATCATTGCTTCCTCATCAACAGTATTTATTAAGTTTTGTAAAGAAACTTCAGTTTTTATCATGACTCCCTGATTATTTCCTCTATCTTTTGATAGATGTAATAACTATGATTTTTTAGCTAAAAAATTATAGTCATTGCATCTATGAAATGCCAAAATTTTTCTGTGAGAGTATCATACCACAATCTTCAATAATCATTAAGGATCTGACCATGACTTCTACCCCCATCTTGCAAGATATCGAAAAGTATATCCCAGTAGTAGGAAATGTAAATATCAAAAGCCCTCTAGCCTACAAAGTAACTCGTGGAGTAGTCTCTGTAGTCAACGCGGTGCAAATGGCCGTTGGAGAGGCTTATATTAACGGATTGGAAGTTCCCGATCCCGTCCTAGAAGGTATGTTCAATACCTTTATGCCCATCTTCTTTCGCTATTTTCCCTCTCTGCTTGCACCTTATGAATGGGTATTAACAGAAACCGATCGCATTGCGGAAGGTTCGCGGGATTTGATGAAGATTCAGTATGACTTGCCTCAAGATATGCTCAATCAGATGTTAGGCGATGGGAAAGTCATTTATCCTAAGTATAGCATGGGATTGTGGGAAAAAGGAGCAGCTAACTTAGAGCAATCGCAGATTCAGATGATTGATGATGTGATTGAAAAGCTAGATATTAAAGACGGCGACCACATCTTAGACTTTGGTTGCGGTTGGGGTTGCGTGCCAAATTACATTCTTTCCAAATTCCCCAATGTCCGGTTTACAGGAATTAATTTGAGCAAGTACCAGTGCGAATATATGCGCCAGAAGATGCAAGATCCTGAAAGCTATCTGAGTTCAGGTCGCTTCACCCTGTTTGAGGGAGACTTAAATGATGCCAAATTTGAGACTAAATTTGACAAAATTCTTTCCATTGGCGTTTTCTGTCATGTTGGTAATTTAACAAATGCCTTTCAAAAGTTAGCTTCTTTTCTCAAGGATAACGGTAAGGTCTTTATTCACATCATCACGGTACGTACTCCCAATAACATATCCAGCGCTTACACGCACAAATATATTTTTCCTTACGGTCGTTACTGGAATTTTGATGCGGTTCCCAGCCATAACAAGGATCTGAAGACTGTGAACCGATGGTATCTCAATGGCACAAATTACTCTCAGACATTTGCCAATTGGCTAAAGAACTTTGATGACAACCAAGCAACAGTAAAAACGTTAGATTATGGCATGGATTATGCCAAGTTTCGCCGGATTTGGCGATTTTATTTGATTTGGTTAGGGAGTAATTTTGCCAGTTGCAATGGTGAAATTAACGGGAACGGTCAATTTTTAATGGTTCATTCTTGATGAGAGCATTTTAGATTGAGCCTTGCTTTCTGGGTACGTAGTTGCGCTTTAGCGCTCTTATTACAACTGGGGTAAGAGCGCTAAAGCGCAACTACGTACCTAACTAGCAACTTGCGTTATCTAGAAGCGGTTTTAAGCAGAGATAGCTGGGGCTGCCGCACTTTTTGAGAGTAGAAAGAAGCAGATTCTTCACCTTTGGCACACTGGCGAGTAAACTCAATCAAGTGATGAGCTACTAACCCAATATGAATTAACGTTTCTATTTTACCAGCTTTCAATATCGGTGAAGCCATATTCCAGAAAGTTTTGCGGTAACTACCAAACACACCTACCCTCAGCAGGATTTTACTCAACATAGTCAAACCCTTGCGAATATTCTCCTTAGAAGTACGTTGCGGACTGTTGGGAACCTCAATGCGATTCGGGAAAGTATGTTCGGTGTTGTAAGCGAACCGTTGATATAAAAATTCCGGTTCGTAGGCAGTTGTAATGCAGCGACGCCACATTTCTACCACCTGTTCGTAAGGCATTAAAAACTCAACATTTGATTCGCGATTCTCATCAGAAACTAATCTGCCTTCTTTTTCTAACCTATCCCACAATGCTGTTCTTGGTAAGGCGTACAGCAGATTTATCGTCAGCATGGGAATGTTAGACAAACGAATAAAGTCGATAATTCTGTCTGCTGTATCTGGCGTATCTGTATCTAATCCGATGATAATTCCCGATACCACTTCCATGCCATAGCTGTTCAAACTTTTAATAGCTGACAAAATCGGCATACTGAGGTTGTGATCTTTGGAAATAGCATGGAGTGCTTGGGGTTCGGGCGTTTCTATGCCGCAAAAAACTGTACAGAAATATGCTTCGCGCATCATCTCTAAAAGTTTGGGACTTTGCGCTATATTTAGGGTAGCTTCGCAGGCAAATTGAACGGGATAGCCATTGCGCTTTTGCCACTCGATCAAGTGAGGTAACAGCTGCATAGCAGCGCGGCGATCGCCTACAAAATTGTCGTCTACAAAATACACCGCGCCGGGATTACCCGATTTGAGCATTTCATCCAGTTCGGCTAACACCTGTTCTGGTGTTTTCATGCGCGGATTGCGACCGTAAAGTGTGGGAATATCGCAAAATTCGCAGCTATAAGGACAACCGCTGGAAAACTGCACGCTGCCAATAAAATATTTATTGATGTTGAGCAAATGATAAGCTGGAATAGGAAATTCGCTGAGGGGCAAACGTTCCTTAGTTTCAAAGCGAATTTGCTTTTCGGGGCGTTCTTTGTGTTCGTCAAGATATTCGATCATGCGATCGGTCGCATCTCCCAACTCACCCAGGTGTAAGATATCAAAATCTGGGTAATATTCAGGACAACCGGACACAGATGGGCCACCGATAACTGTTATTTTGCCTTCTTTGTGGGCGATTTCGTTAATTTTATTCAACTGTGGGCGCTGAATGTGCATTCCGCTGGCAATCACCACATCTGCCCACTTGTAATCAGACCTTTTTGCTGGATGCACATTTTCATCAACAAAGCGGATTTCCCATTCTTTGGGTAAATAAGCAGCTACAACCAGAATACCTTGGGGAGGCATAAAAGCTTTGACACCCCTCATTAGGGGGTAAGCGTGCTGAAAGGTGCCAAACGAGGGGCTGTACTTGGGAAAAACGCAGAGGATGCGACGATGATTGCGCGGTACGTAGTGCTTTCTGCCGGTGGTTATTTCGGGAACAGGTTGGTCTAAAGATTTCAGTTTAGCAGTCATTCAGAACTTCTCCTCACAAATTTGAATTTGATGCTAGTTATAGCTAGGGGCTAGGGGCTAGGGGCTAGGGGCTAGGGGAAGAAGGGTCTAAAATCAAGGGCTTCGACGTGAGCGCTCAGCCGAACGGTTTCAGGAATTGAGAATGTCCTAACCGACGAAAGCGGTTGCTAGTTATATAGCAATTTTGCTTGAGTTTTGAAATTTTTTACCGAACCGCAGAGAGAAGAGAGAAGATTTCACAAGTCATTTAGGATTGCTATATTTCCAGAATCGGAAGAAAGTACCACTAGCTTACCGTCTTTTGTAAGCTTGAGTCTCCGACCGCGCCAGGAGAATGTGTTTCCCATAAAGCTATAACACCACAGCAGGAAGCTAATGAGGTCGGCTAAAGGCAGAAGCCAGAGAAATTTTTTGGTAATGCCGTCATTGAGGCAATTGACCCCTACTATCCATGCCATTATAAAACGGGTTGTCCAAGCTAGAGTAAATGCAGCCCAACCTAGTATCGACCCGCCAGTGGCAATTAAAAATAACAAACTGGTGACTGTACCGTAGGTAAAGATCAGTCCTAAATAGCCCCAAGGTCGAGAAACTCGCGTGCAGCAATTCCACCTTGTCTGACGATCGATTAAATCAATCAAGTTGTCTGTGGTAATCAGATGATCGATAATATAGTCGGAAAGCACGACTTTGTAGCCTGCTTGGGCGCTTCGGTAGCCCAGTTGGAAATCGTCCGCTAGATAATCGGCAATTGCCAGAAATCCTCCCACTGCTTCGAGGACGCTTTGGCGGATGACAATGGTTGGGCCGAGGGCGAACTTCATTCCCTCCAGTTTCCTGGCCACTAAAATGCTAGGATGATATTCCGTAGAAATCCCGATCGCTTCCAGGATTGCCACCCACCCTCGAACTAGCGGACGGTACAGACAGGTGACGACACCCACATCTGGGTCGCGCATGGGCTGGATGACTTGCCTCAAATAGTTTGACCCCACGCGAACGTCGCTATCTGCAAGGAGTAGGATCGAATACTTGGCTTTGGCTTGTGCGTTGGCTAGATTGCTAACTTTAAGATTAGTGCCGATCGCGCGATCGCTTATTACCAGACAAATATCAATCTCTGGAAAGTCTGCGATGATTTTCTTGACGACTTCCACACTAGGGTCGCCTTCATCTTGGATGCCGAAGATGATTTGGTACTGCGGGTAGTCTTGTTTGCAGAATGAGGCGAAGTTTTCGTAGGTATCGATGTCAAGCCCGCAAATCGGCTTCAGAATACTGATGGGTGGGTGAAAGTTGCGATCGATCTTCGTTGGATGTGAAAAAAACTCGATCGCCGCATAAATCCCATAGCAGTAATAGCAGATTGCCGACAAGCACAATAGCAGCAGCGACAAATCGATGACTAGAGGCATCCAAGAGGCGCGATCGAGATTAGAGATGGTAAGGTATTCCAAAATGCACTCATCTAGTAGTTTATTGTCCTTTGTCCGTTGTCAGTGGTTCGTTGTCAATTGCATTGATTTCCACCGATCGCTTAGCGCTGACCGCTGACCGCTGACTACTGAACCTCGAAGTTGAAGGCGAACAAAGCAACGCGGATGCCAATAAAGATAGTGCCAATCAATCGCGATGGTGTGACATTTTGTTGAAGAACGTATTGCGCCCCCATGACACCGATCGTTTAGCTAATCGCGATCGCTGGCACAACATCAAGCTTTGACAGCCCTACGAGGTACATAAAAAAAAGCAATCAGAGTATCCAAAATCTAAAATCTCAACCCCGCTGACTGGCGACAAATTGCTTGCGCTTGGCACGTAAGCTGAGATACTCGCGTGCTTCTTGGTAGAGGCGACGGCGTTCCTTGGCATCGAAAATCGCTTTTTTAACAATCCGGGCAACGATGCGCGGACGAAAGTAGTACTGGTCGTAGAAGTATTCGACCGCTTCCATCATCTTAGCCCGCGACAAACCCGGATACTCGATGTGAGGTAGCTGATGACCAGTTTCATCGGTCATCTCAACATCTAAACGCAAGAAATTGTTGGTTTCGACATAATTGTAAAGTTCAGTGCCGGGGAAAGCATGGGCGATGGAAACTTGGATTGTGTCGCAGTCGAGTTCTTTGGCAAATTGAAGTGTTTCCTGAATGGTGTCTGGTGTTTCTCCAGGCAAACCAAGAATAAAGTCGCCGTGAACGACGATGCCAACTTTTTTGCAGTTTTTCATGAACTCGCGAGCTTGTTCAACTGTTGCTCCTTTCTTGATGTTCTTGAGGATCTGAGGATTACCCGATTCAAACCCGACAATAAATAGGCGACAACCAGCGTTCCGCATTGCTGTTAAGGTTTCCAGATCGACATGAACTCGCGAAGTACAAGACCAGGTAAAGTTGAGGGGTTTGAATTTTTCGCAGAGGGCTAGTACGCGCTGTTTGCCGATCGTGAAAGTATCATCGTCAAAGAAGATTTCTTTGACATCTGGGAACAGTTCCAGTGCTTGTTTTACCTCCTTAGCTACATCATCGACCGATCGCTGTCGCCAGGTATGACCGTCAAACGTCTGAGGCCACAAACAAAATGTACACTTAGCAGGACAGCCCCGCGTGGTGTAAAACGAGATGTAAGGATGGAGAAGGAAGGGCACGTTGTAGCGAGTCACGTCTATGTCGCGCTTGTAGATAGGTGTCACCCAGGGTAGCGCATCTAGATTTTCGATCGGCAAGCGTTGTTTGGTATGGACAATTTCGCCGTTTTTGCGGAAACTGACACCCTCAATCTCTTCGAGGGGTAATCCTGAAGCGAATTCTGTGACTGTGTAATCAAACTCTTTGTGGGTAACAAAGTCGATCGCTTCCGACGCCATCAAGCTTTCTTCCGGTTTGGTAGTGACGTGAGGCCCAACAAAGGCGATTTTCAATGACGGCTTTGCTGCCTTCATCATCTCTGCCAATCGCACATCACTCTGGAATCCCGGCGTGCTGGTGAATAGAACTACAAAATCATACTCAGTGGCAATCTTGACTGTTTCTGCGGGCGAAACTCCGTGAGGTGGCGCATCGAGTACCCGACTTTCGGGAATCATTGCAGCGGGATAACCTAGCCAGACGGGATACCAGTAGGATTCTATTTCGCGAGTTGCGGGCCAGCGAGAACTAGCTCCTCCATCAAATCCTTCAAATGACGGCGGGTTGAGCAACAAAGTTTTCATCATAGGTTGTCCTTTGTCAATAGTTAGCTGTCAGCGATCGGCAAACTGGAGATTTCTGGATAAGTTTTGAGTTTTGAATTAAGAAATTTTTAACTCAAAACTTAGTACGGGCGGGTTTATCAGAATATACCTGTGGGAAACCAGATCTCACAAAAAAACCCGCCCCTACAAACTCAAAACTATTTAGAGCCTGTTACCTGGGAAATCAGCGCCATAACAGCACTGCGGCTGAGTTTTTTCTCGCCATGAGCCATCACGTCGAGAGTAGCATGGGCTAAGGTGAGCGGAATTTGGCAAAAGCCCAAAGCTGGGCCGACAGGAAGCGATCGCGTGTAGGCGTCAGCAAGTTTGAGATTGCGACGCGCATACAACTGCATATCGTTTGCTGTCCAGCCATCTGGATAGAAATCCACCCCACGCAAAAGATCCTCATTGTGGTTACGCAAAATGTTGACAGCTTGTAAACCCCGCCCAAAGCCGATCGCCTGGGTTCGGTTCGTCTGCGTCCCATCGTACCAAGCCCATAAGTCAGACAATAACAATCCCACAGCACCAGCCACCCCAAAAGTATAACGATCGAGATCCGCCTCCGTATGGATCGCCCAGTTGTTAATTGCCCAGTAAGCCATGCGATCGGCCATTGCCGCCGTCGCATCCCAAATGCGAGGCGCAATGCTTGCAGGTGCCAGTACAGCCCATTCTCCAATCCGAATCGAAACTTCCGGTAGGGGATAGTGGGTATGCAATCCTAGCGAAAAGTCATCAACCTTGAAGCCATCAACCCCTGCCTGTAAAGTCAGGCTAATATTCCGCAACAACTTTGCTTTAGTAGGGTTATCCAAATCTGGATCGTCTTCAATTTCATCGATCGCACGCATACACAGATATGCCGATGCCACCGCTGCTTGCAGTTCCACCGGCAAAAGACTTATGGGGATATAGAAAGTCCGACTGGTTTGTTTAAGAATCTCCAAGGCATCTCGACGCAAATCCATCTGTTCACTCCTCTGAATCTGTATGGAGTTTAAACTAATGCCGAAAATTTACGCAGCTGGAAGGAGTACAGTTACCAAAGAGGCACGTGATGGAATCTGCCTGCGATGCCCCCAAAACCTATTAGGGACTAGGAAAGTCAAAAGTCAAAAGTCAAAAAAAGGTTTCTTCCCCTCTTTCCCTCTTTCCCTCTTCCCTCTTCCCCTCTTCCCTAGCCCCTAGCCCCTAGCCCCTGTTCTAGTGTTCGATCGCTTTGAGATATTCTCGATCGAATTCAGCCAGTAGGCTTTCAGCGCTGGAATAGGGACTTGGAGTATAAGCGCGGGAGGAAACGCCTGTCTGCATCAATTCGCACACTTGCCAGTCTTGTCGGTTGGTAATATCCCAAAATTCCACTGCGTCCCTTGAATTAAAGCTTGGTTGTTTCATGGCATCCGGGTCAAATAACCATTCACAGATAATCTGAGTTCGGTTGGGACTTTGCGGCCAAAGTCGGTGAACCATCACATAATCGGGATGAAGACTCAGCAGCATATTTGGGAAAATCGAATAATAATAAACTCGCTGCAAATCTTCGCCGCTGACATTTCCCAAAGGTAGACTGCACCAGTTACCGCTCAGAGTCATGCTACCCCCAATTTGGTTGATTTTCATAAACCCACCCAGGAAGAGGCCGGAAATCAAATCGTTTTCGCCACTGCGATAGGGAGACATTTTCGCCAGGACGGGGTGAAGCGACGGACAATGATAGCACTCGCAGTAATTTTGGCAAATGAGCTTCCAGTTAGCTTGGATATCGTAGATAATGCGATCGCTCACCCGCAATCTCGGTAACTGCCACTGGGCAAACTTGTCGAGGATCGGCCCAAAAGCGGTGGCAAACGGTTCGGGAGACTCTGCGAGGTTCAGGAAAAGAAAACCTGACCAGGTTGCCACAGAAACCCTATGCAGCGGATAATCTTGCTGGTTAAAGTCATCTAATTCATTCATTAACGGTGCAACTTCAAGCTGCCCATCCAAGCCATAAGCCCAGGCGTGATAAGGACACAGGATTTTGCCGTTGAAATTACCTTGTGCTTCGGTACAAAGACGAGTGCCGCGATGGCGACATATATTGTAGAACGATCGCACTTCCCCATTGCGATCGCGCACAACGATAATACTCTCCTGCCCAACTTGCTGGATAAAATAATCACCAGGGTTGGGAATTTGCTCTACCCGCCCGATACATAGCCAGCGCGAGTAGAAGATGCGATCGATCTCTTCAAGAAAGATCGCCGCACAAGTGTAGTATTTACCTGGCAGGGTCTTTGCGCCCTTGATGAAAGTTGACGCCGTTTTGCGAAATTGAGTCATAACATTATCCCACCGAGACATTTGCTAGGATAAGCAAAATCCAAGCCAACTCAGCTAGGCTGCTGGAACGATCGTTAAAGTATCGGCAAAAAAACAAAAAACTTGCTATCATCAGGTAACTCTTAGTGTTGCAGTTATTTTAAGAGGCGATCGATCGCCATTATTCTCGCTTCTTCAACTCTTCGATAAAAGCTTGATGTTCTGGTGTCGTTAACCCTATCTGTAAGGCGGATTGAACCTCAGCCAAATTCCCAGCTAATAAAGCCGGAACAGACAACCCTAAACCAGGAAAAACTTCACTTCTAATTATTACTGTTTCATCTGCTACCAAAGCAATATATTGTCCTTCTCTGAAGCGAAACCAATCAACTTTTCGATCGTAAACTTGCCAAACTAAATATTCTTGTACTTGGTTGCGACGGTAAACTCTTAATTTATCTCGCAAGTCATAAGAAGCACTACTTGCTGCTATTTCAGCAATGAATTCAGTAGCACCTTGAACATAACCATCTTCGCTAATCGTTGACTGTCCGCCAACTTCAATTCGCAACAGTGCATCGGGTTGTGGTTCGTTATCTGGATCGAGGCGTACTGTGGTGTTGTCAGCTAGCGTAACCCCAGGCGTAGCAACCCAGTAAGTACCCAGCCAAGTCATAATGCTAGCGTGAGGTCTGCCGTGAATAACTCGGACTGGCGATCCCATATAAACAACTCCTTCGATTAATTCAGCTTTTTTCAGATGAGGCATTGCTTCGTAGCGTTGCTCAAATTCAGCGCGAGTGAGACAATCGCCATTTTCCAGAGGCAAGATTTTTGGCATTGTTACTGTCATAGTGCGACCTCTAAGTTTATATTTTTATTGTGGCATAGTGAAGTGAAGCATCTGGTGTAAATTATAAGCGCTTACGCACAGGCTTCGCCAACGCTACCGTTCTCCAATAGACCTCTCCAGAAATTAAAGGTGCGTTACCTGTAACCCTTGTAGAGACGTTGCATGCAACGTCTCTACATTCTTTTTTGGAGAGGTCTAATGACATCATAGAACGCAAGTTGGTATCAGATCGACAAATGACTAACGACAAATGACTAATGACTCCGAATGGCTAAATTTATTTGTTCCCGGACGACTTTGCCTGTTTGGCGAACATTCCGACTGGGCTGGCTCAATTAGTCGCTTTGCAGCTACACCGGGCTACTGCATTGCTGTTGGTACAAATCAGGGAATTTACGCCCGCGTCCGCAAACGAGATGGAATTATAATAGTTAGCTCTCATCTTCCTAATGTAGAACCGCTTTGTATTCCTCCAGACTCCGCAGAACTTCTTTTATTAGCACAAACTGACGGTTTTTGGAGCTATGTTGCGGGTACTTTGCACGAAGTTTTGCAAAGCTACTCAATTCCAGGATTAGAAATAAAGTGCGATCGCATGAATTTGCCACTCAAAAAGGGTCTATCTTCATCAGCAGCAGTTTGCGTTTTAGTGGCTAGGGCGTGCAATGAGTTATATAAGTTGGGTCTTGACAAACGCGACGAAATGGAATTAGCTTACCGTGGCGAAACCCTTACCCCTTCGCGCTGCGGTCGCATGGATCAAATTTGTGCCTACGGTCAAGTGCCAACGTTTCTCACCTTCGATGGTGAAGATTTAGCAATAGAAACGATTCCTTTGGGTAGCGCGTTTTACTATTTAATTGTGGATTTACACGGAAACAAAGACACCGTTACGATCTTGCGCGATTTGAATAACCAATTTACTAACACAGAAGGTGCGATCGCCGCAGGAATTCGTCGCGCCCTTGGCCCTTTAAACCAACAAATAGTTTACCAAGCTCGTGAAGCGTTAATTTCTGGAGATGTACGCCGAGTCGGTGAGTTAATGGTGGAAGCGCAGGAGATATTCGATCGCCTCGTCGCACCCGCCTGTCCCTCCCAATTGCGATCGCCCAACCTACACCGCCTACTTGAGTACCCCCCTCTGCAAGAGTTAATCTGGGGTGGCAAAGGCGTAGGTTCCCAAGGGGACGGAACAGCGCAACTGCTTATTCGTGGGCCAGAACAACGGCTGCTTGCTAAAGCGATCGTCGAAAACGATTTGGGTTTGCCGTGCTTGAGTTTAACGCTCAAACCGTCCTAGTGCCGCTACGCGGAAGTCAAATGACGACTGACCACTGACGACTGACAACTGACAACTGACGACTGACCACTGACAACTGACGACTGACCACTGACGACTGACCACTGACAACTGACGACTGACCAATAACAAAAAATGAAACCAACACGCGCTGTTATACCGTTAGCTGGTCTTGCTTCCCGCCTCTACCCGGCCACAAAAGTTATCCCCAAGGCTTTATTGCCAGTTCCGGGACAAGATGGTTCCCTGCGTCCGGCAGTAGATTGGATTGTGCGGGAAGCTTTAGCTGGAGGTGTAGATGAAGTAGTGCTAATCGTATCTCCCCGCGACGGTGAATTAATTCGCAGATACTTCGACGAACCGCCAGCAGGTATTCTGGAAGGCGTTTCTGGCCAACGGATTTTTGATGCTTGGAACGAGCTTAAACCGCTTTCGGAACACTTGCGCTATGTCTATCAGCTAGAAGCAAGGGGTTTTGGCGATGCAGTGCTTCAATGTCGGGAAGTTGTGGGTGACGAGCCTTTTGTATTACTTTTGGGCGATCATCTTTACAAGTCTAGCTCCACCGTTCCTTGCGTGCGTCAGGTACTCGATATTGGAGCCCAATTCGGCAAAGGTGTGTTGGGTGTCACTAGGCGCGACGAAAGCGAGATCGGCCAACTAGGTGTGGTGGGAGTCCGTATAATGCCCGATCGATCTTCTGTTTTTGAGTTGACCGATATGCGCGAGAAACCTTCGCCAAGCTTGGCGCAAGCGACTCTCCGCATCCCCGGAAGTCACATGAGCGAATACTTCTGCATCTTCGGTATCTACTTGCTTCCAGGTCATTTTATGGAATACCTCCAAACTGTTAGGGAACAGCATCAGGGGGAACTGGATTTATCAGCTTCTCTGCGCCGCTGGATAAGCACAGATGGAGGTCTTGCTTATGAAGTGGAGGGCGATTTTTTGGATATCGGTACGCCCAGAAATTATTGCGATACGATCGCCCAATTGCACCAAGCCCGACCCGATTCGGTAGGATGAGCTTATGTTTACCCTCACTACAGCAGCTATGGTTAAAACACCTTCCCCAGGTTTGACAATTCCCTTCCTAGAAAATGGCGATCGCTTGAACCGTTACGAATTTGAGCGCCGCTACAATGCTATACCAAACCTGAAAAAAGCCGAACTGATCGAAGGAATTGTCTATATGCCCGCTGCACTGCGCTTTAAGAGCCACGGTCAACCCCACAGTTGGACGATCGTATGGCTAGGAACTTACGAAGCCATGACACCCGGCGTTGCTGTAGGAGATGCTCCAACTGTACGGCTCGATATCGACAATGAACCTCAACCAGATGTTGTTCTGCTCATACTTCCTGAAGCAGGCGGTCAAGCGCAACTGAGTGACGATGATTATGTCGAAGGCGCACCAGAGTTAATCGTTGAAATTGCGGCTAGCAGTGTCGCGATCGACCTTCATGCCAAAAAGCAAGCTTATCGCCGTAATGGTGTAAAGGAATATATTGTTTGGCAAGTCCTCGATCGCAAAATTAGCTGGCTGTATCTAGAAAAGGGTGAATATCTGGATTTACTCGCCGATTCCGATGGGATTGTGCGGAGTCGAGTCTTTCCGGGGTTGTGGTTAGCAGTTGCAGAGTTATTATCTGGGAATATGTCGGGCGTGTTGGCGGTTTTACAAGCGGGGGTACAATCTCCCGAACACGCCGCATTTGTCCAGAAATTAGCCAGCAAATAATCAGCTACTCCCAAAACTTCTCAGTTAGCAAGACATCGTTATCGCGGCTAAGCTGCCACGAATCGGGAAACTGGACATTAGGATAATCTTCGCGGACTTCAGCTAGAGCATCCTGCCATGCTTCATCGAACACTTCTGCGAAATACCGTTTCAAACTGGGAGATTGTTTGAGTGCAATTCTTAACTGGCGGCGTTGTTCTCGAATCGTGACTTCCCATCCCCGATTGTCAGATGTACTGTTGGCATAAAGCCGTTTGAGCAGATGCGCCAATAATATGCCTAGCCGACTTTCGATCTCTGCTCTATCTCTGCCCGCCAAGATTTCGATCTCCTCAATCAAATGTTGGACATCCAATCCATTAAAATCTCGCGCCTTAAGTCGCGCCAGCGTATCCTCCAGCCACAGATACTGGTCGCTAGAGTAAAGAGAACCTTTAGCTCCATTCTCTCCTTCGATGGCAAATTCAATTTCTGTCATGGATTTAATTGTGCGATCGCTATTCATAAATTCTAGAGCCAAAACTCAAGTAGGTGAGCGGACGCTATTCCTTAAGGTAAATATTTTACATAACTCTGTCTTTAGTTGGATGCCTTGCAGCAGATTTATTAACTACAAAATACATCTGTAGAACAGATTAAGTAGGTGGGCGTAAATAAACTGAACTCCCAGAAACCCGGTTTCTCAAAGAAACCGGGTTTCTAAGGGCCTGAAACTTTCTAAGGATTGACTAGATATAGATTTGAATTCTCTCATTTGGCTGATGAAGGAGCGGATATAAATTTGGTTTACTGGAAAAGTGTAAAACTAAGGAGTCTTAAAGGATGCGCCCGTTAAATATAGGTTTATCGCAAGAGCAACGTCAAGGTGTCATCGATTTGTTGAATCGCGACTTGTCCGATGCCTATCTCCTGTTGATCAAAACCAAGAAATACCACTGGGATGTAGTGGGGCCGCAATTCCGTTCGCTGCACCAAATGTGGGAAGAACATTACAACGCTTTGACGGTAAACATTGATGCGATGGCGGAGCGGGTTCGTACCTTGGGTGGCTACCCCATCGGTACTGCCGAAGGCTTCCTGAAATACGCCACTATCAAAGAAGATGCTGGATCTCTCCCCAATGCAGAGGGCATGGTAGAAAACCTAGTGGCAGATCACGAGCTGGTTATCCGCAATATGCGCGATCATATCGATCGATGCGGTGAAGATTTCCACGACCAAGGTACTGCCGATTTCCTGACTGGACTGATGGAGCAGCACGAGCAAATCGCTTGGATGTTGCGTTCGTTCATTGAAGGCGAACAAATTAAACCAGACGGTAAACTTTCGTCAGACCTCAAGGTTCCCGTCGAGATGAAATAATCAACCGATTTTAGATTTATGCCAGAAGGGACGATCCACGAATCATAAAAATCTAAAATCGGCATTCTTTAATCTAGAATTTGTTCGGTCAATTGAGCTTTGACCGCACCATAATCGTCAGATTTGGTGCGGTATTGCCTTCATTGGCGACAATATTTACTCCTGCTATGGTTGTCATTTTAGGTGCTGCAATTTGCTGATGTTATCGAGTGCCATTTGGTAATCATCAGTTATTCCTTGTTCTTCATAGAGTTGCGCCGCTTTCTGAAAATCGGCAATGATGGCGGGATAATCTTCAAAGGCGCAGCGGCATAAAGCCCGGTTATAGTAGGCATCGGCATAGTATGGATTGATGGCAATCGCTTTGTTATAATCTGCGATCGCTTCCTGGCAATCTGTCATTTCTGCCCAAAGAATACCTCGGTTGTTGTAGGCTTCGGCATAGTAGGGATTGATTTCAATCGCTTGGGAAAAATCTGCTCTAGCACCTGCTTGCTCTCCCAGTCGATAGCGTATAGTACCTCGGTTGTAGTAGGCTTGGGTATCGTTGGGATCGATCTCTATGACTTGGTTGTAATCTGCGATCGCACTTTCACGGTCTCCGAGTAGAGCTAGAACATTGCCGCGATTGTTATACGCGGAGGCATACTTGGGATTGATGCGAATCGCCTCATTGTAATCTGCGATCGCGTCTTGGGCACTCTTGGCGAGATTGCCCTGGTTTTGGCCTAAGTAATATAGGACAGCCCCCCTGCTGTTGTAAGCTACGGCATTATTCGGGTCTAGCTGAATTGCTCGGTTGTAATCTGCCAGTGCTATCTCATACTCTTGCAACCTCATGTTGGCAGCACCTCGGTTGTGATAAGCACCCGCATTATTCGGGTCGAGCTGAATTGCCCGGTTGTAATCTGCCAGTGCTGCCTCATAGTTTCCCAATCCCATGTTTGCAGCACCTCGATTGTGGTAGGCACCTGTATTGTTCGGGTCGAGTTCAATGGCCCGGTGGGAATCTGCCAATGCTGCTTCATAGTCTTCCAGCTGAACGCGGACAATGCACTGGATGCGGTCAGCACTAACACTGCAATCGTCCAAGCGAATTGCTTGAATGTCAATTGTTCCAGGCCGATCTTGTGGTTGATAATCCATGACTTGAGTGAAAATTGGTGTTTGAGCAGCTCTCAATTTTAGAGAACTCAGTGCGTTGCTCCTTCCGAGTATGCTAATTGAGGAGTTATTTCCACAGAGAGTTTTACCTTGGCAATTTTGTCAGTCAAGCTTTTGAGCATGGCTAATCACCCTGAGTACTTGAGATTAGTATGCCCTAAAGGTATCCTGTCTGAACGATTTATGCGATCGCGCGACAACCCGCTGCGTTGGCATTGGCCCATCGCAGCGGGTTGTCGCTAGTGTTTTCAATCACCAATTCCCAGAATAACCAGGCTTTGTGGAGCAACTTAATAAGCCCCAGCACGAGCGATAAGCACATAAATTGTTTTCAAAATAATGGCCAGGTCATACCAAGGAGTCCACAGAGTCTGGTAGCGCAGGTCGAGTTCGACCACAGCATCAAAATCCTTGACCGCTGACCGTCCGCTAACCTGCCATTCGCCGGTAAGTCCAGGCTTAACATCTAACCGTCTCCAGTGATGTTCGCTGTATTGGCTGACTTCATCTAAGGTGGGTGGGCGAGTTCCTACCAAGCTCATCTGCCCGATTAGGACATTCCAAAACTGGGGGAGTTCATCCAAGCTGGTTCGCCGTAATAAACGGCTCTTCCGTACTTAGGTTGATAAGTTTTATTGATATCAAGAGAAGGAAGCTAGTAATCGAGAACGCAAATTATCAAAATTAGTCATGCCATAACCCAATCGCATAATTCACTTAATTTTATTATTAATACCCTCCATCACACCGCTAGTGGTGCGACTAATAAAGTAATTACAAATTTCTGGTAAATGTGAGCGAATTGTGCGAGCCACTTTCGGATAAAGTTTAATTGGGCAACTGGTGCTGGCGGAGAGCGAAGCCGCAGCCCAGCGGCAACAGGCGGCTCAGCTACAGATCCAGATCGAAAAGCTCCGAACAACTTTAATCGCTATCCCTGCCAATCAGGGGCGGCTGATGGAATTGCAGCGGCAATACAATGTCGCCGAGGGGGTCTACAAAGGTTTGATTGCCCAAATAAAGCAGTCTAATATTGATGCCTTTGATGCTTATCCAAACGTACAGGTATTAGATGCTCCCACAGTTGACTCGAAGCCCTCCAGTCCCAAGAACTCTTTAGCGGTGCTTAATGCGCTCTTGGCATCTGTTATTGGTAGCGTTGCGTTGGTATTGTTGCTGGAGTCGCGCAATCCTCTGCTGAGTCCAAAAGACTTGCAGGCGATCGAATTCCCCATCGTGGTACGCATTCCCACAGCGAAGCATTTTGGGATGGGATTGCAATTGGCGATCGAAACAGAGGTCGAGTTTCAACAGCTGGCTTCAGCGATTAGCTTGCAGTCTTTCAAAGACAATCGTCTGTTGATTACCAGCGCTATTACAGGCGAAGGCAAGACGACTGTAACCTTGGGATTGGCTGCTGCTTTGGCCGATTTGGGCTTTCGGGTACTGGTGGTGGATGGGGATTTCCGGCGGGGGGGAACTAAGCCGACGCTTGGGGTACAACCTCTCTGCTGACTCACCCGGTCAACCAGTGCGGATACAGCCGAGTGTGGATTTGTTACCAACTGCGCCGAAACAGGGCAAAATTGCCGAGCTGGTGAGACGGGGGCGATTTGAGCAGAGTTTGGCTGCTGCCCAATCTAGCAGCGACTATGACTATGTTTTGGTTGACACTGCTCCCGTTAGTATGACCAGTGAAACGGCGCTGATGGCTGGCGTTATCCCCAGTGTGTTGTTTGTGGTTCGACCCGGTATCAGCAAGCGTAACTCTGTGAATGACAGCCTGGATCAACTGGCTCAGCACAATGCCCAATTGGTGGCTTTAGCCATCAATGGTATGGAAACTCCAGCCAGACCTTACTCCTATCGATCTAATGGTTCTTTAGTGGCATCGTGAGCTATGCGACGCAGAGATTTACTCATGCTGACGGGATCTAGCGCTGCGATCGCAACCCTGTTACAGGTGGCATACAAACAGGGTAGCCGGGGAGCAGCACAGGGGCGTCGGGCTGTCGAGTCTCCAATTCTCAGTTCCCAAGCTTCAATTACCAATCAGGTAATTGTGGATTGGGAAACGGAACAAGCTAAGACGACACCCTTCACGTTTGGCTCGAACGACTACGAAATCACTATTCCAGAAAAAGCAGCAGATACTGTCTACCAAAGTCATCTAGCTGAACTGGGTATTGGTTTAATTCGGATTTGTCATGCTGGATTATGCGATCGCTGGAGTGACCCAGCTACCAAAACCTGGGACAAAACCAAGATTAAAGCAGGCTACGATGCCTCTTATCCCCAACAACCTACCATCATCCAGAATATTCCCGGCTGGCCTCAGTGGATGAAACAAGATGGGGAGGGTTTGCTTGACCCCTCTGAGTACGATCGCTATGCTGCCTTTTGTGCCCAACTGGTAGAGATTCTCAACCAAAGCCAAAAGCGTCATGTTGTCTACTGGGAACCCTTCAACGAACAAGATGTCCGTTACGAAAAAGCTGGCAAACTCGACGAACTTTGGAAAATCTACAACACAGTGGCGACGGCGATGAAGGCTAAAGACCCCCAGATTAAGGTTGGCGGCCCAGCTTTGACTTGGGACGAACCGGGCAGACTCGGTGCTTTTCTGCAAGCCTGCGGGCCGAATGTAGAGTTTATTTCCTGGCATCGTTACGGCAGCGGCAATGCCAGCGACTCCACCGACACGCTGATGTCTTACACGCCGCAGTATGCAAATCAGGTAAATATTTTTCCGAAAGTAGCGACGCAACATATTCCAGACCGCAAAGTGCCTCTGCTGCTGGGCGAATATAACATCAATTATTCTTGGCAATCCGGCGAAAATCGCCAGAATACGCATATTGGAGCAGTCTGGTTTGCTTCGGTTCTGAAACATCTATCTGATGCCGGGATTGATATGGCGACTTCCTGGCATCTCAAGGATGGGATTTACGGGATGATCGACCCTAACAATAATCTCCGACCTGCTGCCACTGTGTTTGCCTGGGGTATTAAATACCTGACTGGTAGGGTGATGCGTACAGAAAGCGACAATCCCTTTGTGGAAGCAATGGCTGTCTTTCAGGAGGATAAAGGGCGATCGCTATTGCTGATCAATAAATCAGCCAATCCGATCGGACTGGCCCTTCAAGCAACGCCGGTTGGTTCTGAGTCTGATACTATACCGGCGTTTTATTTGGACGCCGATGGTGTTAAGAATGACACCCTAGCAACAGCAGAACTAAAACAGCAAGGGCTGATTTTAAATCCTTACTCACTCATTTTACTGCGTTTTGGATAATATCATGTCCTTAAGCATCAGTTACCTAAAAAACGCTTCTTCTTATTCTTATCTGCGTTCATCTGCGTACCCTGCGGTCAGCCGCTATCGCGTCTACATCTGTCTTCATCTGTGGGAAAAATTTAACCAACGATGACAACAAACAATTTGACGATCTCACTCATGTATAGCAACCGCTCTCGTCGGTTAGGGCAACTCCAACTCTTACTTCTTATCCAAATCCCTTACGCAGTAACCTTTTCCCTCTTCCCTCTTCCCTAGCAAGAGAGCCCCTAGCAAGAGAGCCCCTAGCTATACTAACGATGCAACCGGACAAGATATAAACTTTATAGCGTTGGTTCTCCCGTATGACCGATTGCAGATTTCAAATTTAAAGCAACTGCCTTGGCGGTTAAGACATTCTGAATGATTCTAAACCCTTCTGACCCTAGTCCGTAGCCCCTAGCTATACCAATGTCCAATGCAGAAGCTAAATCATCCATTCCTAAAAGTTCTAGCCGATCGCTATTTTGAGGTCAAGCGCCTGTATTACCAGTGGCGATACCCGAATGTAAAACTTGCCAAGGGGGTGATAATCAAAGATGCCTTCACAGTTAACGGTAGCGTCAGAGTGACGATCGGCCCAGGAACTCGCTTGATTAAAGGTGTCCTGATTTATGGTTCCGGTGAAGTCACAATCGGCAGCAACGTGCTGCTGAATGGGCCTTGGATTGGCTGCGAGCGATCGATTACGATTGAGGATGATTGCCTGATTTCTGATTGTGCCATTGCCGATAGCGATTATCACAACCTCGAACCGCACCTGCGTCACAGTCCCCCAGGCCCAAAAGTCTCAGGGCCGATCGTGATTGAGCGCAATGTGTGGATTGGAGCCAGAGCTACAGTGATGAAGGGGGTACGCATTGGACAAGATAGCGTGATAGGCTTGGGAAGTGTGATCCGCAAGTCTGTGCCCGCTGGTGTTGTTGCGATCGGCAACCCTCAGCAAATTGTCAAGCATTTCTACTCAGAAGAACAGTCAAAAACAAATAAACAAGAACCTGAGCAAATAACAGACGCCGAGAGCAGAATTTCAATTGCCCATTAACTAATTCGCAATTAGAGATAGTTCCATTGGCAATGGGTAAGTTGTTGCGCTTCAGCGCTCTTTTAGCGCTTTAGCCCAACAACAGGTACGTAGTTGCGCTTTAGCGCTCTTTTAGCGCTTTAGCCCAACAACATACCTGATATATAGCAAAACATTGATTACTGTTCGGGGATGCAGGTAAAATACGGCTGTTTCCAAATCTCTGCTCTGCAAAACAAATGGCAAGAACCACAAGTAATCTGATTGGGAATCGTCTTTTTCTAGATGTTTACAATATTTCTAAACGTAATAATTGGATCGGAATTGCCCTTGGTTCATTGGGATTTTGGTTATTTCCCACAATCTTAACCGCAATTCCTGCCTTTAGTGCCGAGCAAGTAGCTGTTTTTTACGGCCCTTTGGAGTTCTCCCTTTCCGTTGACGCTTTGGAAGCGTTCGCCAAGGAAGGCAAAATTAGCGAGGAACTTGCTCCCTATGCTGGAACTATTCCGCCAAAAGCTCAGGCTCAACTGCGTGAACTCCTGCAACAACGCTTTGAAGCCACTCCTACCCTGATCTCTCAATTTACAGGCGCAGCGGTGGGAGGAACTGTGTTGACGCGGATGGGGAAAATACTTCAAACTGAAACTGGCGAAAATGGCTCCACTGCTTTGCGTACCGCTTTAATTTCAGCAGCTGGCGATTCGCAAGGTTTGACTCTCCTAAATATACTACGCAAATTCCCCAACCGGGTTATCCGGGTTAACTTAAGCTTGGGACTCCAAATTACGGAACAGTTCGGAGAATTGAACAGAAATAAAGATGCGATCGTCAAGCTAATTGAACAACAAGCCGCAACTGAGGCGGCGACTGCTACTAAAGTCGATTTTTCCCAACAGTCAGATTTACGGCAACCTGGATCTTTTAAATGGTCACAACAAACGATAACGTTAAATGACACTTTGCGCGATCGCCCTCTAATCTTCGATCTTTATCTACCTCAAGCAGAAGATGGGGGAACTACTCAGCAGCCATCTCCCGTGATTGTAATTTCTCACGGTGCTGCTGGAAATCGTAACAGTTTTGCTTACTTAGCTCAACATTTAGCATCTTATGGTTTTGCAGTAGTTGTCCTCGAACACCCCGGCGATAGCACCAAACAATTTGAACAATTCTTTAGTGGGTTAAGCGGTTCGCCGCAACCAATAGAATTAGTTAACCGACCTTTAGAAGTGAAATTAGTCTTAGACGAACTTCAGCGTCGCGAACAATCGGAACCGGCACTTCAAGGTAAACTCAATCTACAACAGGTGGGGGTAATCGGTCAATCTGTTGGTGGCTACACAGCTTTAGGTTTAGCAGGGGCAAAGATTAATTATGCACAAGTGCAAAAAGATTGTAATAGCGACCAATTCTTGAATTTATCCCTGTTAGTTCAGTGCGAAGCTGCTAGGTTACCTATATCCAATTATTCTTTACAAGATGAACGGATTAAAGCAGTCTTGGCTATTAATCCTTTCACTAGCTCTATTTTCGGACAAACAGGTCTTAGTTCGCTAAAAGTTCCCGTTATGCTAGTTGCAAGTAGCGATGATATTTTCACGCCAGCAGTACCGGAGCAAATTCAACCTTTTACTTGGCTAAATACTCCAGAAAAGTATTTAGTTTTGATAGAAAAAGCAACTCATTTTACAACTATTGGAGGCAGTAGTTCGGAGAGGAGCGTACTGCCTATTCCTGCCGAGGTGCTAGGCCCAAATCCTTCTCTCGCTCGTCCTTATATCAATGCTTTGAGTACGGCTTTTTTTCAAAATTATCTGGCTAATAAATCAGAATATAGTTCTTATTTGAGTGCTGCTTACACTCAATCAATTAGTCAAGAACCGTTTAAACTGAGTCTTGTGCGATCGCTAACCGCAATTCAGATAAATCAGGCAATTGATAGCGTCACCCCAAAATCACCTTCCCAACCGCAACAAGCGCCTAATTCTCAACCTTGATTACTGAGAATATCGCCCTTTTCAGGTGAGTCAGGTACCCCAGAAACCCGCTTTCTCAGAGAAACGGGGTTTCTGGGGTACACTGAAGTGTACTTGAAGTTATCATAAAAATATTAAAGTAGGAGAAATCTATTATGTTAAAGTACAAACCGTTAGACTGTTTACCCCCAGCGGAAGCTCTACCCAACTCAGACGATACTCCTGTGGATAACGAACTGCAAGATTTAATTCCGCACCTGCTGAAATCTATATTAGCAATTGTCTGGGCAAACCGCTGGGATTGGTTCTTTGGTGTTGATATGGGGATTTACTATGATCCCAAAGAACCTGCCATAGTACCAGATGGATTTATCAGCTTAGGAGTAGAGCGGTTTTTTGATGAAGGACTTCGCTCTTCTTATGTACTTTGGGAAGAAAATTATATAGTGCCGATTTTAGTGCTAGAAGTCGTATCCCATAAACCAGGAGGGGAATATAAGCGGAAAAAAGGAATGTATGCCGAAATGGGAGTTTTGTACTATGCAATTTACAATCCCCTGCGTCGCCAAAAACCCCGTTTGGAAGTGCATCATTTAGTAAATGGTTCATATAATTTGCTGTCGGGAAATCCCATTTGGCTACCTGAAATTGGTTTGGGAATTGACAAAGAACGAGGAACATTTCAGGGAATCACGCGGGAATGGTTGTACTGGTACAACGAACAAGGACAAAGATTGCTGACACCGGAAGAACAACTAACCGAAGTACAACAGGTAGCTCAATTTGAGCTTCAACGCCGTCAAGAAGCGGAACGACGCGCCCAGAGGTTGGCAGAACAATTGCGAAATGCTGGAATAGAACCGGATTTCTAGGAAAGGCAAGTTGCTAGTTATTAATTTTCAGCCTGTAGGGTGCGTCAGAAGGCAGAATTTTGGTTCTTTTTCTGCTCGCTATCATAAAGCTATTAGTTTTGAGGAAATCCATCATGTTAAAGTACAAATCGTGGGAATACTTGCCCCCAGCCGAGGAGCTAGCCTACTCTGACGATACACCTGTCAATAACGAACTGCAAGATTTAATTCCCCACCTGCTAAAAACGATACTAGCTTTGGCGTGGGCAAACCGCTGGGATTGGTTCTTTGGAGTGGGTATGGGGATTTATTATGACCCGGAAGAATCTGCCATAGTGCCAGATGGTTTTCTCAGCTTAGGAGTAGAGCGGTTTATTGATGAAGGGCTCCGCTCTTCTTATGTACTTTGGGAAGAAAATGATATAGTCCCTATTTTAGTGCTAGAAGTCGTATCTCAGGTATCAGGCGAGGAATATATCACGAAGAAGGAAACCTATGTGGAAATGGGAGTTTTGTACTATGTAATTTACAATCTCCTGAGTCGCAGAAGACCACCCCTGGAAGTATATTGTTTAGTGAATGGTTCATATCATTTGCAGTCGGCAAATCCTGTTTGGCTAACAGAAATAGGTTTGGGAATTGGCAAAGAACGGGGAACTTTTCAAGGAATCACGCGAGAGTGGTTGTATTGGTATGACGAACAAGGACAAAGATTGCTGACACCGGAAGAACGCGCGGTGGAAGCGGAACGACGCGCTCAAAGGTTGACGGAACAATTGCGATCGCTTGGAATAGAACCGGATTTGTAATATTTGGCGATCGCCTAACGCTTGCGAACAGCTTCCTGTAGCGTAGCGATCGCACTGTCTTCTCATCACCTAACAAATTGGCGAAAACACTGTTTAATCATCGATCCAAAGGGGTATACTTAAACCAGCACTTTGAACTAGAGCGATCGATAACTAACCCTAAATCAAGGATAGGTCGCTTAATTTGTTTGCGTTTGGCCCAAAGCGATTAAATCTCAAAATGAATCTGTCTGCTTCCAGTCCGCCAGTTAAAAATGAAGAAAATCGCAGCTACACTAATACTTGGTTACTCTATTATTGATATTATGCTCTAAAGGTTCGATTTTAATTCACAATGCCTATACCATCCCAAATTTTAGCTCTCATTGACCGACTAAATCAAGAACTAGAGCAAACTGAACGAGATGCTACAGAGGGACTGAACTTAGTCAGACAAAGATTGTCCCGCTTTCCTGATAACGTTGTGCTTACTCAGTTTTTTGCTGCTCTGAGTAATATCCTGCTTTTTGTAGAAATATATAGAGGGAGAATTCAGAGTATTGTCGATCGCATCTCGCCAGAAAATGTCGCTAGTGAAATAATTCAGGAGGCGGGAGAAGATTTAGGAATAATCCTGGGGCGGGTATTGGAAGTTAAAATAAATGCGAATAGGCTCAAAACTCGTTTGGAGAACTGACAATGACACAACCATCAATGAGCGAACAGGAACTAGCCGAACTGACAGAACTGCTTGAACTTGCGAAAATAACCGAACAAAAAGCTAAAGAATTGTGCGACCTGACATTGGAAATAGACCAAAAATATGAAAAACGTTTGGCCGAGTTAAGAGTTGCTGAAAAATTGAAATTGAAAGTTGCGGGAATTTCGTAAGATGAAGGAATGGTGTAATATCACACTCCTAACTAATTACTGAGGTCTAACGACTAAGTGAGAAGTCCTGGGAAATTGATGAGTGCGATCGCCTAACACTTGCGAACAGCTTCCTGTAGGGTAGCGATCGCACTGTCTTCTCATCACCTAACAAATTGGCGAAAACACTGTTTAATTATTCATCCAAAGGGAGTAGACTTAAACCAATGGTTAAAGTCCTCACCTCTGCCAATTATGACTCAGCCCAATCTTCTGGAACTTGCCAAGCAGGGCGATGTGAATGCGATCGCAACCCTGATGAACCGCCAGTTGCAACCCAAAGGCATCACCGCCAAAGCTTCCATGAAAAATGATTGTCTGCAAATCATGTTGGAAGCGGCGCAAGTGCCACCGCAAGAAACTTTGGTTTCCCTGCTGCGTAAGTCGATACCGAGTTTAGGGGCTGAGTCGATTAAGCGCGTGAGAGTTTACGGAAAACAGGTAGGGGAAGAATTTCCGGCTTGGAATGAGGAATTTGAGGTAGAAGCGCAGAAGTTGCCGAATGGGGAAGAGTTGGCTAAACAGGGTGATGTGAATGCGATCGCAACTCTAATCGATCGGTGGTTAAACTCCCCAAGCAAATATCAATTATCATATTCTAACCGATTTGAAATTAGTAATCAATAAAATTGAATTGACTTATAAGGTTTTTCATTTGTATAAAAAGGAAAGGAAAAATGCCAACAAGCAATTATGAACGGATAGATAAAGGACTTAGATTGCTTCGAGAAGGTCTATTGCCTTTCGTTGAACAGAAAATGACAGAACACTACGGTAGCGATTGGTTAGGAAGCCCGGAAGTGGTGAGGATTCTTAGACAGAGACCAAGGAAGAGGAATCAAGATAAGACTCATCTGGATACTCAAGCATTGCTGAACATCATTTGGAACGATTGGAACAAAGTTTTTAGCCGCAGCCTTAATCAAGAGGAACGAAATTTAGTGAGCGAACTGCGTATGACTCGTAACAGAAAGGCTCACGACGAATCATTTAGTAATGACGATGCGTATAGAGCGCTCGACAGCATAGGGCGTTTTCTCACAGCCATTTCAGCGGAACAAGTTGCTGAAGTTGAACTAATGAAGCAAGAGGTGCTGCGCCAGAAGTTTGAGGAGGAATCAAATTTTGATGAAGCTACAGCTGAAGTATCTACCCAGGAAACTACAGAATCACCAATAGTCGCTATTCTAGTAAACAGCACAAATGAACCTATTAGTCAAGAAAAAGCTCAACCAGAATTGATTGAAATTTCTCAGACAGAAAATTCTATTTTAACAGATGAACAGGCTTTGCTAAATTCTATAACTAGCGACGAGCCAGAGGTAGAAGTAATAGCCACTAAAGAAATCCAACCTACTGCCTCTACTCCCACAGATAAGCCATTACCTCCACCTAATCCCCCTGTAGGGAAAAAGTTTAAGCAGTTAAAAATACTTACTATCTGCTCACTCTTAGCGCTGCCAGTTATAGGGCTAGTCATAAAATACGTTGAATTTTCTTTGAAACCTAAATTACAGAAAAGTTCACTGATAATTGGAACATTAGGTTCTCCAAAGTACCAAGTAGATTTAGCAGATTATCTACGAGATCAGTTGGCTCCTAGTGACTTTATTAAGTTCCTTTTAGGAAACAAGCTAAAAATTCTTATTGAAGGAGACAGAAAATTTTCTTACCAAGAAGCAAAAAACCGGATTGCACTTAAAGAGTGGGATATTGCTTTTACATCATCTCCAATGGTGTCCATAGCAGCTAAAGACAATGGCTATACTTTTGTAGCTCGGATGTTTCCTAAGAACCCTCCTTATTATTACTCAGGCATATTTGTCAAATCTGATAGCCCTATTCGTTCTCTGGATGATTTAAAAAGCACAACAGTTGTTGCTTTGGGAGATTTCAATTCTGCCTCCAGTTTCTATATGCCGACCTATGATTTGTTTGGTAAAACCCTAACGGTAGACATGGGGCATAGAGGGCAAGATATTGTAACAATGGTCAAAGAAGGTAAGGCTGACGTAGGGGCTGCCGCTATCGGAGATACAGTTAAAGAAAATGATACAGAAATACGGATTATCCATAAAAGTCGTGAGATTCCAGGATCAGGTGTTTATCTCTCATCAAAGCTTTCAAATTTAGAAATTGAAACACTAAAAAAAGTTCTTCTGAACGCTCCTACAGAAATTCAGGATAAAGCTAACTATGGGCCTGGTGATGAGCCTGATTACTCTCTTTTTATAGGCATTGCACGTAGAGCAGAGGAAGTTCTAAAATGCGCTGATTTTAAGCAAAATCCAGTAGAGTTTTTTTGTAATGATAGCCAATCAAGTCCGACAATTTCGATAGTCGGTCAAGTCAAAGGATGGGGGCGTCAAGATTCTATCGTTGATTGGCTGATGTTAGTAGGAGAAGATGGAAAGAGTTATCGTGTTGTTTTGCCTTTGCAGATACGCAACCAAATTCCTGGTGCTTCTAGTTTACTAGCTTTGCGTGGCAAAAATATAAAAATTACAGGTGTTGAGCCACAAAAAATAGCTGATGGAACTTTTGAGGTAATAATTACTCAACCAACTCAATTGACTGTCTTATAAAGAAATATATTTTGTCAAAATTGTACAAATATAGGTGTTGATTAAGATCAGTCGTTTATGGAAAATAGAAATAGTAAATTAGTAAACCTGGTTTCTTGAAGAAACCGGGTTTATGAGGCGAGTAAATTTACAGCGCTTTGCGCTGTATCATCATTCCCTCTACAATGACTAGCGGCGAATACAGCGGACAAATTGGCAGTCCCCTTACAGAATGGGTAAAGCAATACAACATAAACAACTCCGATGATTGGTTTGCAGAATGGGCGAAATACTTGGAAAAAGTCTGCAAAGTTCCTTATGATAATCAGAAACTTATTGGAGGAATGTATCCCAAATCTCATCGCTTCCAATCATTAGGACACGATCCCGTTTTGGGATTTCTTTTTGGTGTCCTTGATATTATGCGAGGAACCATCACTGGCTTTTCCTATAACACACTTACTGGTATGCACAATTTAGAGATTAAATTCGTGCCAAATAGCCAACCTGTCGGACTAATTGAAGCTATTTTAAAACATATCGGGCATTTAATTTCTGATGTTGCAACGCCGATGGGATTACCCGCGCCATTTATGACTTTAGTGCAAGGAATCAATGCTGGTAGCTTTGGCGAAAATAATCGAACTTTGGGAGAGTTATCGCGATGGATGTATTTGAATGGCTACGATTTTCGGCATTTTCTAGTATCGGGAATTACACCAGCGGTAATAGAAATCGTGCTGAGAGCTTATATAATGTTAAGGCACTATTCCGAACATGGGGAAACCAAATTTATTCTAAACGATCATCCCAAATATAGGTCAATGTTGCTGGTAGCGCATAGTATTGCTGCTTTGGGAAATGCAGGTAAAATTGCACTCATGCAAGGTAATCCGTTAGCTTTCAATTTAGCAGAATGGATGGCTTTGATTCGGTATCTTTTACCCAGCCTTAAGTATTGGGTGTTTGACGAACATCGCCTGCGCCTAGAACATATAGAGCGAATTAACGAAACTGGCTGGGATGAACTATTGCAAAATAGTGAAAAAATTGTCGAAATTATTGCTAAAACTCAATGTCCTTCAATCACTCTTGGACGCTTGCCAATTTTGTGTTAGAGTTAGACTAGAGAAAAATGCGATCGCACTCCCACCCCATTTTCAAAGCCATCATCTAAGTAACTGTGGATTATCCGTAATAATCGTCAAATCTTCACCTTGAAAATCAGCATCGTGCGTCACCAACTTCAGCCCTTTTGTCCGGCACAATTCAGCTAATATCTGGTCATTAAAATCCTTCTGTCCAGCAGCATAACCCGTCATTATTGGGATCAAATCCGCTGACTCAAAACCGCTCTCAGTTCGCTCAGACTTCTCTAGTATTCTCCGAGAGTATTTGGCAATTTGTTCGGCAACAGGTTTGAAGTCAGCACTATTCCTGAAAGCCTTAAAATTTTCTTGTTTTGTAGTTTCGGGCAAATTGTTGTAAACAAATCGAGAGTAGGCATTAATAAATTCAGAAAGCACAAGCACGTCGAGCAATATTCGACCTTTCGCACTGCGAATCCGCCTAAATGCCGAAGTATATGCTCTTCGGTATTGAGGATATCGATCGCCATGCGGCCCATAAATGTAAAGCCAAACATTTGCATCAAACAACACAGCATCAGCATTGCCAAATATATATTGATCGATGCTGTAGACTTGGTTACTCATAGTAATCACCGAAAGCTTCCCGTGCAGCTGCCTCAAATCTCTGCGGGTCTTTTAAATACTGCTTTGTCCAATAAATTGCGTCATCAATCATGTCCGCATCATCAGTATCTATATCAATTACGCTGAGTGATGTTTGAATTTGCTCTTCGGGAAACGTGGCGTACAAATGACCGATCGCATCGCTTAAGAAAGCAGGAGTGATATCCTCACCATTTTTAAACGAAAGAATCACATTTTTACCTTCTTTAAAAGCTGTTGCAATCAGTTCATAAACTTTCTGTCCGTCATCTGAGGCTATACACAAATTGTCTCCGATAACTTCCGTTACCACAATTTTGACGGTATTCTCGGTTTGGGGATGGGAGTAAATTAAGGAATTCATATTAAACTAGGGTGAATTGATTTTTAAGATAATTTTAGCAGAAAATTAGCGATCGCACTCACTGAGCCTACACAATCAGGAGAGTTTTTAAAGCAGTTCCCGCTGTAATGAAGTACATTTTAAGTAGGGGTGTAGGGGCGAAGCATTCCGGTAATTAACCTCTGCATATAACCAATAAGTTATTTGCCGGAATGCTTCGCCCTTACTTATGTACCTCATAACAGCGGTAACTCCTGTATATTTTAGACCGCGTAGGCGGTCTTTGTTTGTGTAGCCGCGACTTTAGTCGTTAGGCTACTAAAAAAAATAGCCTGCATAGAAAACCCCCCTTTCATCCTCCCGTCAACGGGGGAAAGAGGGGGGTATAGCCGCAGATTTAAATCTGATCCCAAATCCGCAACGATTACCCCCTTTATGTCTATAGGCTGTAGAGACGTTTCATGAAACGTCTCTACAATGTTTAGGCCAAAAATTAAAGGGGGTAATGAACCAGGATTTGGTATGACGGCATTATTCAAATAGCTAATTAAGCAGCAACCAAACCGTTATGCCTCAGCAAAGCTACAACACTCGGTTCCCTTCCTCGGAAAGCTTTAAACACTTCCATCGGGTGCAAACTACCACCAGAAGCTAACACCGTATCCCGGAATCGCAAACCAGTATTAGTTAAAGCTTTCTCATCCTCCAAACCTGCTTCTTCAAAAGCAGCAAAAGCATCTGCACTCAATACCTCCGCCCACTTGTAGCTGTAATAACCAGCTGCATAACCGCCAGCAAAGATATGCCCAAACGCACATAAGAAAGCGTCTTCTGGCAAAGGTGGCAAAATAGTAGTGGTTTTGGCAAGGCGGTTACGTACATCAGCGGGAGTTTCATCGCCACCAGGTTGATAGCGATGGTGCAATTCTATGTCAAGGCTGCTAAAGTGAACTTGCCGCAACGTTACACTGCCACTCATGTAATTGCGTGCAGCCAATAGCTTTTGATAATAATGTTCTGGCAGCGTTTCACCAGTTTCGTAATGCTTCGCCATGCCGAACAGTGTTTCCTGGTGATAGCACCAGTTTTCCATAAACTGGCTGGGCAATTCGACAGCATCCCACTCTATATTATTGATGCCTGATGCTCCCGGATAATCCACTTTGGTCAGCATATGTTGCAAGCCGTGACCGAATTCGTGGAACAATGTTTCCACTTCGCCAAAAGTCATTAGGCTAGGCTTATCATCTATCGGAGGAGTTTGGTTGCACACCAAATATGCTACTGGTAAGCGAGTAGTTGATGTGCCATTTTCGATGATTTTGGCGCGGACTATGCACTCATCCATCCAAGCACCGCCGCGTTTTTCGGCTGGACGACTGAAAGGATCTAAATAGAAGTAAGCTATTGGTGTACCAGTTTCATCAGCAATTTGAAAATAACGCACATCTTCATGCCACACTGGTGCAGTACCATCGGCTGCGGTGATAGTGACGCCAAACAACCTTTTTGCTAATGAGAACAACCCATCTAAAACTTGGGGTAAGGGGAAGTAAGGGCGCAATTCTTCTGCATTGAAGGCAAATTTTTCTTCCCGTTGGCGTTCTGACCAAAAGCTAACATCCCAGTGCTTCAAATCGCTACTTTCTTCAACACCTTTAGCAGCAGCAAATGCTTTCAATTCTTCCAAATCTTTTACAGCAGCATCGTAACTAACGCGGCGCAGTTCTTCTAGCAAACCTTCTACTGCTTCAACAGAAGGAGCCATTTTGCGGGCTAAGCTTAATTCAGCGTAACTGTTAAAGCCGAGCAGCGCTGCTTTTTCCTTACGTAATTGTAAGATGCGATCGATCGACGGTTTGTTATCCAATTCCCCACTAGAAGCGCGGCTGATGAAAGCTTTATACAGCTTTTCGCGCAAATCTCGACGGGTGCTATGCTGCATGAAAGGGCCATAACTGGGGAAATCTAAGGTGATCCGCCAAGGGCCATTCTCAGGGGTGGCGTTTTCTTCACCCGCAGCACGCGCCGATTGTGCTGCTAAACTCAGTAAGCTTGGGGGTAATCCGTCAACTTCCTCAAAGCTTGTCAGGGTAAGGCTAAAGGCTTTGGTGGCGTCGAGTACGTGGTTGGAAAATTTGGTGGAAAGTTCTGCCAGTTCCAGTTGAATGGCATTGAAACGCTCTTTCTGTTCGCCTGACAAACCGACGCCAGAAAGTTCTGCGTCTTTGATGGCTGCTTCCACAATGCGCTGTTGTGCTGGTTCTAGAGTATCCCAGCGATCGCTCTCACGCAATGCCTTAAAAGCGTCGTAGATAGGTTTGCTTTGGCTGAGCTTGTTGTAAAACTGCACCAGTTTTGGCTGCACAGTTTCGTGGGCTAGGCGCAGTTCGGGGCTATTCTTGACGCCCATCAAATGGCTCACCGCGCCCCAACTCCAGTTTAGGGGATCTTTCAGGCGATCTAGTGGCTCTACCAAACCGCTCCAAGTCGGCTCTAACTGAGCTGACAAGCTGTCCAGATCGGCGTCTAGTTTAGCCAGCAGGTGTTCAAAAGCAGGCACCACATACTCTGGCTTAATGGCTTCAAACGGGGGCAATCCTTTGCCAATTAGCAAAGGGTTCTCAGTAATAGTAGCGTTGTCACTCATTTGTAGTTTTTCGGCTCGGTATTCAAACAAGTTACTTAAAGTATTAGCAAGTCTTGGCAAATTTTAACATATATGTTACGATTTGGCTCCAAACAACCTTTCAACTGCTGACAAGATTGATTATAGCCAACTTCTAAATTATAAAACGCATTTGCTTTTATAATTACTAGGACGCTGTGGAAATTCCATCGCCAGCAAAAAGCGATCTTGGCTGTAGCCCAGATCTGATTTTATCCGATCGCACCCTTCGATCTGAGCGATATTTTTAAGTTGCCAAGGCGCTGCATTGTAATACAATTTTATTTTTTTGCTGGCGTTGCGGTGTTCTGATTTTGCTGTCGAATTGGAATCTTAATCACGAACTCCGTCCCCTGTTTTTCTTCGGAATTACACTCCAATTTACCGCCGTGTCTTTCCACAATAATTTGATAACTAATTGACAAACCCAGTCCTGTACCTTTACCCACTTGTTTTGTTGTAAAGAATGGGTCAAATATTCTTTGCTTCACTTCAGATCTTATACCAGGTCCGTTGTCAGAAATCTTGATGACCGCGTAATCCCTATCTATTACTTCGGTGTGAATGCTAATCTTACTAACATTCTTTTGCATCTCTTGGGATGAACACTCTTTGTGGTAATCATCCATAGCATCGATCGCATTGCTGAGAATATTCATGAATACTTGGTTCATCGGCCCTGGATAACACTCCACTTGAGGAAGATCGCCGTATTTTTTGACAACTTCAATATTAGGCTCTCCCGCCTTAAATTTGAGGCGATTTTGCAAAATCAGCAGCGTGCTATCAATACCTTCGTGTATGTTAACAGGTTTCATCTCTGCTTCGTCAAGGCGCGAGAAGTTCCGTAGCGACAGGACAATCTGACAAATGCGCTCAACACCCAGTTTCATTGAAGACAGTATTTTGGGTAAATCCTCAACCAGAAAATCGAGTTCAATGGCGTCCATTTTCTCTTGAATCTGCGCTCCTGGGTTAGGATAGTGTTGGTGGAATAGTTGTAGCAATTCTAACAATTCTTGAGTGTATTGATTGACATAATTGAGATTCCCGCTGATAAAGTTTACCGGGTTATTAATTTCGTGAGCCACCCCTGCTACCAGTAATCCCAAACTGGACATTTTTTCACTATGGACGAGTTGAGTGTGGGTGCGTTGCAATTCGTTTAAAGTTTCTTCCAGCCTAGTTGCTTGCTCTCTAGATCGAGTTTCCGATCGCCGCAATGCTTCCTCCGCCTGCTTGCGTTCGGTAATGTTCTGAGTCATTACCATGCCAGCAAAAATTTCGTCCCGATCGTTTCTTAGCGGCAAAACGTGAGTATCGTAGATATAGTCGCCCCAAGGCAATTCGCAGACAGTTGTTGTTCCTGCTAATGCGCCCCGATACATTGGCTCTATTATTTCACAGAACTCAGGCGATAAACTCTCCCAAATTATCTGACCTTCCAATAACTCTTTAGAAATTTCTCCTGCTCCTAAATCTGTACCTTCAACAAGGGTGTAGCGTAAGTCTCGATCGAACAAAAACACCGCGCCATTGGGTAAATTACGAGCAAGAGTGCGATATAATTCTTCGCTGTTTCGCAGTGCTTCTTCCACCAGTTTGCGTTCGGTAATGTCGGTTTGCACTCCGATGAAATGAGTCAATTTCCCAGTGCTAGAACGCACGGGGGAAATTGCCAAATCGTTCCAAAAAACGCTGCCATCCTTCCGATAGTTCTTGATAACAACCCGACATTCCCTTTCACTACTCAACGCTTGACGAATTTTCTCCGCAGCAGCTTCTTCCGTATCGTCACCCTGTAAAAATCGACAGTTACGCCCAAGCACTTCATCCCGCGAATAGCCTGTCATCGTTTCAAAGGCAGGATTGCAGTGAACGATCGGATTGTCCGGTTTGGTTGCATCAATAATCAGGATGCCGGAACCAGCCGCTTCCATAGCTCGACTGTACAGCCTCAGCATCTCTTCTGTCTTTCTGCGATCGCTAATGTCGCGCAGGGAAACGAGATAGGCTGTTTCTCCTTCCCATTCTGTTTCCACCACCCGCATTTCTGCCACAAGTTTTTCTTGGTTTTTGCGGATAACTTCCACTTGTGTTTGGACTACACAAATTCCCTGTGTAGCCGTTTCTCCAACTCCCGGAATAATTTCAGTGTCCATCTCGCAAACTATGCCTTCAACCACAAGGCATCCGAAGAATTCTTCACCTAAAATTTCCTCATCATCGCAATTGAAAAGAGATTGAGCGCATGGGTTTACAAAACAGATAATGCCTTTTTGGTTGACTATAACTATACCATCCGCACTCTTAGCGATCGCATTATGAAATCGGGCTTCGCTGGCTTGCAACTCTCGCTTTACTTTCTCCAGTTCTATTTGCATATCGTGCAGACTCCTCTCCTTAGAGCAAGAATAATCTATCTGTCCCAAAGTAGAACCCTCTCTATGTTTATAGGTTTTATATACTCGCAAGTAACTTTCTATGGATTTTTTATATAAATAACCTTGCGATTGTTGACTTTTTGTTTTGCTTGCCATTTTTTTTGGGGTTGCTATGGTTTTCAGGAATCATTTTTTTATTCTCGGATATAAATATGCTTTATTAGCTTTAATAAATAATGTCTTAACGATTTGGGCAAAAACAATTAGTGTATATTTATGTATTGTAAAAATTTAATAAAATTAACATTATAGGGTATTTAGATAAATTTGGCTCGAAAAAGTTCCATCTCCCAAAACTAAGCCCTATTACTATCTTAACTAAGAAAATGTGAAAAACTGGTGAAATTAAGCTACCCAAGGCAATCCAGCCAGCCTAGAGACTAACTTAGGCTTAAGCGCGGGGCAAGAAAAGCGTCTGGTGCAGCCAAATAAACCCGGTTTCTCACTCCACTGCCAACTTTTCAAACACCCTTTATGCTTCCTTAAAAAACAATATTTAAATTTTACGCAAAAAGTATCATCTTATACCTACATCTGGTACACCTTTTGATATACCAGATGAGGAGCAGTTACGCTCAGAGCTTTCGACTAGCTCAGTTATCTCGATTAGACTCGAAACTGTTCCACTGCTGTTCTATAATGGATTGGCAAAACGGTCTCCACATTTTCATGGGGGCGAGCAATAATATGGTAAGAGAGCAATAGCTTCTCTTCTGTATTGACTCGCCCTACGGACTCTACCCCAGCAGCAACAGAGGCTTGCACCTCAGAGACATCCCCTCGCACGATGACTGTGTAGCGAGCGCTACTAACCTTTTCTACATAGACCAGTGTCACGTTGGCAGCTTTAACCATCGCGTCTGCCACCGCTAGAGCGGGAGGAAGACCCTTCACTTCAACCATACCGACCGCTACGCCCATCCTTAATCTCCTGCAAGAATCCATTCGTGACACTAATTCTAGAATCTTACCCTTTTTTACAACAGAACCCGCCCAGCTTCCTTCCTGGGCGGTGTTTGTAAAGTATTGCTATTTTATGTAACATCAGTCACGATCCAATTTTGTACCTAAAGTAAGAGCGATCTGTTTCGGTAGTTAACCTATTTTTGGCTTAGTGTTTACCGAAGAGAACGCATCATGGTACTAGAGGACATTTTTAAAGGATTTTAAAGATAGTGGAGTATACCTATTCAGAAAGAAACTTTAGCAGAACTCGTCACGCGGAGAACAGACTCTTGGTGAAAATCCTGCTTATACTTAGCGATAATTTCTTCAATTAACTGATTTTTAACGTCGCTGTTTTGGTACAGCAAAATAACTAACTTAGTTTTCTCTTTATTCAATTGGCCTTTTTTATTGAGATACTGTCCGTAGGCATCCAGCACAGTTAGTCCTTCCGGAAAGTGAGGTGTGATTACCCGCTGCAAAAACATCTGCCATTCAGCCTCGGAAATCTTTGCCCCTCCTGGTTTTGATAAGCCAAAATACAACTCATCGCGAGTAAGGATATTGCCGCCAGAGTCGGCTGTTAGCGTTTTGGGAGATTGAACGCGAACATTTGGATGAGCGCTGGCAGGAATTAGCAAAAGTAGACCCACCAGCAAAAGACCGTTGAGACTTTTGGGCATTTGGGAATTGGTAAAGGCGCAAAACACCCCCCTCTCCACAGGCAAAGAGGGGGGTTGGGAGGTTAAACAATGAGGAATATCATTTTGATTAGTCTGGTTGTTTCAGTTCTTTGGTGTATGATTTTTTGACCTGACGGGACTCCAACCAGATGGGCACGAAAATCCAGGCAATTGCTAGCAGTAAAGCTACAACGGCAAATTCAGCGACCCAAGCGACTAATTTCTCTAGGGGAACGACTTGCCCTGCAAAAAATGATAAAGTTACCATCACTAATGCCCATGCGGTTGCCCCAGCAAAGTTATAAAGCATAAACTTGAGGAAGGGCATTTCTGCAATTCCGGCTAATGGGCTGGCGAATATCCGCAGCAGGGCAATGAATCGAGCGATAAAGACAGTTTTTCCCGAATTTTCGCTGAATTGCTGCTTAAGTTCTAAGAGTTTCTCTTCGCGCATCCGGAAGATTTTTCCTACACTCAAGAGTAAAGGCCAGCCGCCATATCGGCCAATCCAATAGCCGCAGTTACCGCCGAGAAATGCGCCTGCGATCGCACTACCCAACACAATCCAGTAGTTTAGCTTACCGCTGCCTGCCAAAAACCCCCCTGCTAGAGTAATCGTTTCACCCGGCAAGGGAAGTCCCAGATTTTCTAGCAAAATTCCCAGGAATACCGCCCAGTAGCCGTATTGATCGGCAATTTGCTGAATAGTCTCTACGGATATAACTTCCAAAGACATTTACACCAGCCTTTACAAAGTTTAATACTTCTTCTAATCTTGACGTAATTATGGTAAGGTTGTCAACGAACTTAGTCAGTGGTCAGTTGTCAGTGGTCAGTGGTCAGTTGTCAGTTGTAAATCTCTTCCCCTCTTCCCCCTAGCCCCTAGCCCCTAGCCCCTAGCCCCTTCTTCCGCTGTCAGTAGTCATTAGTGAGATTCCCCGGATTCAAGGTACGATCGCGAGGTCGAACAGGGGCCGATCGGTCAAGCAGTGCCAATGGCAGGCGAACAGATCGGGTGATTGGACGCCTTGACTTGCTAGAGCAGGTGCGGCAGGAAACGGCCAAAGTCGGTCAAAGCAAATATCTTCGCCTTGAAAACTAAATTGCACCAAGTAGGTTGCTGGTGGTGCTGCGAGTAATTGCAGTAGTCTGTGAGCTAGTTTGTAGATTCTCTGTCGCTTAGCATCGCACAGATGTATCGGTTGAGAGTAGCTCAAGCAAAGGGTAGAATCACGATCGCCCAAAGACCCATCAGTCGTTTGCTCACGCAGACCGATCGCTTCACCATAGAGAGGCCCTTTCCCCGTCAGCACCACTGGGAGCCAAAAGCAACCATCTCCGATTGCGTATCCCAATTGCCGATCGACCTGTTGCCGCAAACCCACCACATCGCGACAAGCTTGATAGATTTTCTGATGGGGAAATGAAAAAGTAGTTGGAAGATTCAGCGTCAAAGGACACAGGATAATTTCAGTTTCATCCCGGCTTTCCACCAAATTGCCACCGTAGAGATAGCTTGAGTATAAATTATCCAGATCGCCAGAGCTAACTACTCGCGCTACAGCACTTCTGACCGGATGAGTTGCCATAGCTTCTTTCAGAGCCTCCACCATAGCAGAGGTAGTAGGAGATGAAACAACCGCTTTGTCGATCGCATTCACCTCCGCCTCAACTACGAGCCAGACTTCAAGCATTCCCGAAGCTAGGCAGACTGGCCCGACCGGAACCCAGCCGTGGGAAGCTAGGCAGATCGAGTTTGCCATCAGTGCTGCGGTTTTTCACAGCCAGACGATAGCTTACAGTTTGCAGTTCTGCGTGCAGTTGTCGGTTTTCCCGTTGTAGCTGAGCCAGTTTCTCTTTGACTGGAACTAGGCGTTCGGCAAACTTCTGGCGATAAATTTGAGGTAGTTCCTGTACCACCTGTTCCAACATCCGGCTGCGGTCTGTCAATTCTTGGACAGTTTGGCGCAGGTGATAGATTTCCCCATCGCGATCGGAAATCTGCTCTTGGTAAAATGTCACCTGCTGCTCGACTCCTTGCAGTTGTTCCCGCAGGGCCAGCATTTGAGACTGATTGCGATCGGAAACCTCTGGAGTGGGAAGGAAAGTTGTATTTCCTTTTACCAGGCGGAACAGTTCTTGGGATAACTGTTGAACCAGTTGGTCTCGCAGCTGCAACTCTTCGTGCAGGTGGGATACCTCTGATTGTAGGGCTTGTTGGGTATAGGTGTCAGTTTGGCTCACAAAAGCTCACAACTCCTCTGCGACGATCTTGCCGGTGGTGGAGGCAACACAGGCCAATTGTGTTGCCAAATATGGCTAATTCTACCATGCTCAGAGGGAAGTAGGCATTTGAGATTTCAGATTTGAGATTTCAGATTTTATTTGAAACCTGAAATCTTCCCCGCTTCCCTTTTGACTTTTGACTTTTGACTTTCCTAGTCCCTAGCCCCGTTCGGCTGAGCGCTCACGTCGAAGCCTAGCCCCTAGGCTTCTACTTCAGCGGGCTCTGGTTTTACTGAGGGTTCTTCCTGCTTGAGAGTCAGGTAGCGAATCACCTCATCGCTCAGACGCATAGACCGTTCTAAGGGAGCTACAAAGATGCCATTACCCTTGTAGTTCATCTGGATGTAGACGCCATCCCGCTGTCTTTTGATTTCGTAAGCCAGACGGTGCTTACCACGATTCTGGATTTCAATTTCTTGGGCTCCTTGATCGCGCAGCAGGTTTTGATATTTCTCGACCGCCTGATTAACTTGCTCTTCTCCGAGATCGGGACGCAAGATAAACATTGTTTCGTAGATATTCATTTCAATGTTCTCCTTATGGACAATAAGGCTACTTTCAGCTGGTTTGGGCATGGGGCATCGGAAAGAATGCAGTCAATAACGGATGACCTGTTGACCAATTGGGTAAACAGTCATGCACCTGCGGCTGAAGTAGCAAGGGATTTCCATTCTATCAGGAATGGCTATTTATAGATAAATGGCTCTAGGGTCAGCTTGGCGCTGATGTATCGTTCCTAACGTTGGCATTTTCAGAAAGCTGTGAACCTGTAGAGACTCTAGCTTGGGGTTCGCCGGAAGCAAGCGCTAAAGGTTCCCTGTCAAAGGGGTTGTGAAAGAACGATCCGGTTTGAGGCGGTAAAGTCGGCTCAAACACAATTTCGGCAACGCTTTTCACCACACCCGTCATCGGAATCGCCAGAATTACCCCCAACACTCCTCCCACTTTGGCACCTAACAGCAGAGAAACGAATATAATTACAGGCGACAAACCAGTTAAATTGCCCATGAGTCGGGGCGCTAACAAATTATCTTTCACTTGCTGAATTGCGATCGCCACCGTCAAAACTTGCAGCGCCTGCCACCAGTTAATAAACGCTACCACAATTACTACCGCCCCAATTCCTAAACTCGCCCCCACAAAAGGAATCACTTCCATAACGCCGATAAACACGGCAAATACTAGAAAAAAGGAAACCCGCAGCAACCAAAATGCCAAACTCAAAGTCACCGCCATAAACAAACCCAACAGCAATTGACCGGAAACAAACCGCTGGAGATTGCGTTGCAGGGATTTTGTCAACTCTGTTTGGATTGGTGCCGAGAAAATACTGGTTAGACTTCGCCAAACTCTATCGCCATCAATGAGCATATAAAACGAGATCACCACAATTAGAATTAAGTCCAGAAACCAGTTAAACGTACCTAATACCAAGCCAAAGCCTGTGGCTGCGATCGCTTCTACTTGAGCTTGTACTCGCGCCAACTGTTGCGAAGCTAAAGTCCGCACATCAAACGGCAAATTATGCTCGAAACTCCAGATTTGAAAGTTGTCTAATTGCTGCTGTGCAGACTCCACCAGAGACGGTAAATTCGTCAGCAATTGTCGCCCTTGGTTAAACACTGGCGGCACCAGCGTCAGGGCAATAAATACCACCGCTATGCCTGCTACTAAATATACCAGACCTGCTGCCAAAGTGCGGGGCAAAAAGGGTTTCAGCAGTTTGACAGGATAGTTAAGTAGAAATGCAATCAACCCCGCTGTCAGCAAAATACTGATCTGCTCGCCTATGTAGGCGATCGCGCACCAAGTAGCCCAACCGGCGCTTAGGATCAGCAGCCAAGTGATCAGGAACTGTTGGAACGGTGTAAATATAGTTACTGGTTTCATAGAAAAATATCACGCTTGCCTCGTACAACCGTTTTGTAAGGTGTGACCCTTACCGATGGTAAATGCCTTTTGATTGGTGGGGACATTAATTCAGTGGCCCGAAAGTTTCTCTGTTTCATTACGCTAGAGCCAGTTTTGGTAAAATCAGAAGTTATGCAAAGAAAGCGTATGAGGCAATAATATGGCAGTTTATCAAATCAGGCTGATGAATCCAGCAATAGGACTAGACCGCACGATCGCAGTTCCGGACTCGGAGTATATTTTAGATATCGCTGAGGCTGCTGGTATGAGGTTACCATCTGGGTGCAAGCAAGGAGATTGTTCCGCCTGTGTCGCCAAGCTGGTCAGCGGTGAGGTAGACATGAGCGAGCAAAAGTTTCTGCGCCAGCAAGAGATAGAAGCTGGCTACACTATTACCTGTGTGGCTTACCCTTTGTCTGATTGCACTCTCATCACTCATCAAGAACAATTTTTATATCAATCGTCGCTTTATTTCTCGTCCCATCCAGAATCTTAGAGCAATTTTAATTATCTCGCTCATTAGTCAACCCCCAATCCAAAATCTAAAATCCCAAATCCAAAATCGATATGAGTCGGTTACTCTACGAAAACTCGGTTGCCTACAAAGGACATCTTATTATCCCATTTGTTTTTGGGATAGTTGACGGTCAACACATTTACTCTTATGATTTACTATCTGAATTAGGAAATAAAGGTAAGTTTCAAAAGGCACAAAATCCTGCGGGCATTTATTCAAGTAGCATTAATAGCATAATTGATGTGGCTAAAGAACATCTTGATGAGTATTCCGATGTTGTATATCCTCTAGAGATTTTTAAGTCTAGATATACTTATCGCCACAATCTGATTATGATTTACGGAATGTCTACAAGATTTTTTTACGATCATTACCCGCCCGAAGAATTAAGAAATATTGCCGCCCCTAAATTATTCAAATCGGAAATGGATTGTATTAACTGGGTGAAAGAGGGACTCGATCGCGCAGCCAACGGACAAGAAGTTCAGTAGGGTCAATGGTCAGTTGTCAATGGTCAGTTGTCAATGGTCAGTTGTCAGTTGTCAGTTGTCAATGGTCAGTTGTCAATGGTCAGTTGTCAGTTGTCAATGGTCAGTTGTCAGTGGTCAGTTGTCAGTGGTCAGTGGTCAGTTGTCAGTTGTCAGTTGTCAGTGGTCAATGGTCAGTTGTCAATGGTCAGTTGTCAGTTGTCAGTGGTCAGTTGTCAAGAAAATTTCTCCTCTGCCCCTCTGCCCCTCTGCCCCTCTGCCCCTCTGCCCCTCTGCCCCTCTGCCCCTCTGCCCCTCTGCCCCTCTCTTCCCTAGTCCCTAGCCCCTAGTCCCTAGTCCCTCTTCTAGTGTCCGGCCATGCGCTGACCGATAGTAGCGAAATCGGCGTCTTTTATCTCACTTTCATAAACAAATTTACCTTCGCTGATGACAAGGATGCGATCGCTAAGTTTCAATATTTCATCCAAATCTTCACTCACCAGCAACACCGCCACGCCTCGATTTCTGGCTTCCACAATCTGACCGTGAATAAACTCGACTGCCGCAAAATCCAGTCCGAAACAGGGATTAGCAGCGATCAGCAACTTCACCGTAGCCGATGAAAGTTCCCGTGCCAAAACGGTTCGCTGCACATTACCGCCGGAAAGGTTACCAACTGGTGTGTCTGCGGAGGGTGTTTTGATGGAAAACTGAGTAATTAAAACCTGGGCTACTTGACGGATGATGTTTTGGAGGAGGAACACGCCGCTTTTGGCTTGCGGTGCGCGATCGAATGTGCGTAATGCCAGATTTTCTGCCACACTCATATAAGGTACGCAGGCATTTTTGAGCGGTTCCTCCGGCAGCGAGAAAATCTGATGTTTGTACATTTCCTTTCGCGTTGCCTTATAAACTTCGTCGTTGACCAGAATTTGCCCAGCCGTGGCGGGACGCTGACCTGCCAGTACTTCTACCAGTTCCCGCTGACCGTTACCAGAGACGCCAGCAATTCCCACAATCTCGCCAGCGTGTACGGTGAGGTTAACACCGCAAACTGCTGACAATCCATTATCCTTATTGGCGTGAAGGTCTTTGGCTTCCAGGACAGAAATGCGATCGCCTAGTGCAGTCTTCTCAACAGGTTTTGTTTCGCGCCTCTCACCCAGCATCATCTGCGCCATGTCTGCGACGGTGAGATTTTTTACCAAGCCGTTACCCGCAAACTTGCCTTTACGCAGTACGGTGACTTCATCCACAAAAGCCATTACTTCGCGGAATTTGTGGCTGATCATCAATACGCTTAACTTTCCGGCGCTTACTTCTTGCCGCAATAATCCTAAAACTTCATCGGCTTCCAGGGGAGTAAGTACTGAGGTAGGCTCATCAAGAATTAAAATGCGACTTTTGAGATAAAGCTGTTTGAGAATTTCCAGTTTCTGCTTTTGTCCGGCTGCCAATTGTGCCACGGGAGTATGTAAATCTACTTGGAAGGGAGCAGATTTCATAAACAAAGTGAGGCGATCGTACTCTTCATCCCACTTAATTATATTGGCACTGTCGAAGCGGGATAGCACCAAATTTTCTGCTACGGTCATGGCAGGCACTGAGGTGAAGTGCTGATAAACCATGCCAATGCCGTATTTGTGAGCATCGCGGGGACTGCTAATGTCGCGAGATTGGCGATCGATCAAAACTTCCCCACTGTCAGCAGTATAAAAACCCATCACGCACTTGACAAGGGTACTTTTGCCCGCCCCATTCTCGCCCAGCAGCGCGTGGAATGTCCCCGGTTTCAGTGTCATAGAGACGTTATCCAGCGCTGTCATCGTGCCAAAACGCTTGGTCATATTCACCACCTCTAGTTCTGGTGGCTTAGTTATCTCTATCGTTTTGCTGTTTGTAGTTACAGTCATCTAAGACCTCACCTCGATCGGGGACACTTTACCCAAATATCTCATTATGAGTTAAATTAAAATGTTCGGCTAGAACGTTTTTAAGTGTCCCCATCAGATTCAGTAATCCCTCCGTTAAATTTGGTATCTTTTACTTTTATTAGAAACCAGGTTCTGTTAACCTATTCTGAACATGGCGTAGTTTTAGAAAGTCACAAGTTAACAATACTTAAAAACTTTTAACAACTCTTTATGGTCAGTTGTCTATTTCCTAGTGACTGACCGCTGTAGGCAAGGATTTACCCCGCGCCTATGCGACTGCATCAGATGTGACTTTTGGATTGAGGGATGGTGAGGGAAGAAAGATGAAGCATTACGCTGAAGAATGGATCTCCGAATGGTGCCAAGAAAATGGCTGGACTGATTTAGTTGTCGCGGGTTATGACACCTACTGGGCTTTTCCGCCCGGAGCGGTAATGCCGGAGCCAATACCTAGTAAAGCGCTCAGATTAATTAAAGCACAAAAAGGATTAAGTGCTGAGGAAAGATTGTGGGCGATCGCATCTGTGCTTGGGGCGATGGTAGCCGCAATTGTGAGCTATGTCATGAAGTGTCCGATGCCAATGGTTGCGGCTTTTGGTTTTTGCGCCGTTACGGTAGGTCAACTTGAGGTTGAGGATTGAGGGTGCTGCAGACAGTCCCAGATGAAACAGGAAGTTTTTGTTAATGAATGTTAGCAAAAATCGAACGGATTTCAGATTGTAAATTTACGCACTTGCCATTCAAATAATCAGCGGATAGAATAGCGATATTTATCAGGTAGATCAGCTATGAAACCCAGCCTAATAATAGCTCTGCTCATGGTAGTGGCTCTAGTCGCTGTGCTGATATGGCATAATAATTCCAGCAACACTGATAGGATAGACCCAATTTTGCTACAGGCTGTCAAAGGAAATAAAGCCTTAGCCAAACGACTGCTGGAACACGCGAAATTTAAGTATCCAGGAAAGTCTGACAGATGGTATAGAGAGAAAATTATTTACGATTTAGAACGCGATGGCGCAGGCGGCAGAGGCCGTACCACAACCTATCATAATCGTATGAACCCATGCGAAGTTCGGCAAAACATTTACTTAGTTAGTGTTCTCATGGGGCTGACTAGCTCGATTGTATACTCGATAACTCGCTTGTTCAAAGGTTAATATTTTCCAAGTCCGATTATATGCGAATTCGGAACACGGTGGAGCATAACGCACCATCTAGTTCCCAGTCCCTAAGAACGGGGATCTAGACTATCGCGCAAACCATCGCCTAAAAGATTGAAAGCTAAGACACTCAGGGTAATAAATAAACCGGGGAAAATTGTAGTCCAAGGTGAAGAAAGAGAATAGCCACTTTTAAAAGCATCAGATAGCATGGTTCCTAATTCTGGAGTAGGAGGTTGTGCGCCTAATCCCAAAAAACCCAATCCTGCCGCTTCCAGGGTAGCAGTACCTATAGAAAGAGTGGCTTGTACGACTAAAGGTGATAGAGTGCTGGGCAAAATGTGATTGAAAATAATGCGCGTCGGTGAAGCACCGAGAGCTTTCGTTGCTATTACAAATTCCTGTTCTCTGAGGGATAGTACCATGCTGCGCGTAAGTCTGATATAAATCGGGATTTGTACTACTCCCACGGCGAGCATAACGCTTTGCAAACTGGGGCCACTAACGGTGACGATCGCGATCGCTAATAGTATAGAAGGAAAAGCTAACAAAATATCAGTTAACCAGCCAATTACTGTTTCGAGATAACCTCGGAAATACCCAGCAATTAGTCCCAGAATTAATCCTACAATCAGTCCCAATCCTACCGAGATCAGTCCGACAGTAAGAGAAGTTCGCATTCCGTACCACACCAGAACTAAAATATCTCTTCCTAACCCGTCGGTGCCAAACCAATGTTCGGAATTCGGAGGTTTCAACCGCAACAGATAGTTTCTGTCGGTGGCGGGGTCGTAAGGATGGAGAATTGGCGCTAAAAGGGAAATTAGTAGGATAGCGATTGTTAGGATTAGGCCAATTTTCCCAGAAGTAGATTGTAAAAAACGTCTCAGTGGATTCATTGCTAATTGCTATTTGTATTGAATTCTCGGATCGAACAAAGCATAAGATATATCAACTAACAAATTAATTAGCACAAAAGTCGCTGACACAAACACCACCCCGCCTTGCACAACAGGGTAATCCCGCGCTAGAATTCCCTCATATATCCAAGAACCAATTCCCGGCCAAGAAAAGATTGTTTCAGTGAGAATGGCTCCACCAAGAAGGTTGCCGAATTGCAAACCGATAGTTGTACTAATTGGCAATAAAGCATTTTTCAGCGCGTGTTGGAATATAACTAAGTATGCGGGAACGCCTTTTGCTTTAGCAGTGCGTATATAATCTTGCAATAGCACTTCCAGCATGGCGCTGCGAGTAATCCGAGCAATAATTGCTAGGGGGATAGTGCCTAATGTCAGTGCTGGTAAAATAAGGTGAGCTAGCACATCTTTCAGGGTTGCTATATCAAATTTAAACAAGGCATCCATTACATAAAAGTTTGTGATTGCTTTGAAATTGAAACCAGTTTCAACACTAATTCGCCCGCTGGGAGGTAGGAGTTGTAGGTTGACTGCAAATAAGTAAATTAGCAATAATCCTAACCAGTATACTGGTAGAGAAACACCAATCAAAGATCCACTCATTAAGAGATTATCGAGCCAGCTATTTTTGCGAACTGCGGCGAAAATTCCGGCTGGTATTCCCAAAGTAATTGCTACTAATATTGCAGCGACGGATAACTCAAATGTAGCAGGCCAGCGATTTTTTATCTCATCGGCAATTGGAATACCGCTGATAATACTGGTGCCAAAGTCGAAGCGAATTAGCTTTTCTAGAAATGCGAGATATTGTAGGGGTAAAGGCCGATCTAAACCTAACTGCTGTCTGAGTGCTTCTACTTGTTCTGGTGTGGCTCTTTCTCCTGATAGTACCACGGCTGGATCGCCCGGTATTAGGTGCAACAATGCGAATACTAAAAGGGTAATTCCTAATAAAACTGGTAGGAGGCTGAGTAGGCGTTTGGCGATGTATTTCCACATAAATTTTTGCGATCGAGTAAGATGCGTTAGTAATATCGTGTCCGGTTATATCGTTAGTACATGAGTGATATCTTCAAATTGTCTGTTGTCATCGTTGGTTAAAATTTTACCGCAGATGTAGACAGATGCACGCAGATAAACGCAGATAAGAACGATCGCAATAATTTTTTAGGTAACCGATGCGTTAGGACATGATATAACGCATCACCAAGAGTTATCTCTGATGCGTTACGTAAAGCTAACGCATCCTATGATTCATTAATGCAATATTTGAGATGAACATACTGCTAAAATGCTCACTTTTTCTCAATTTGCTCAAATGACTCGCTACCTAAAGGACTGGGAATCCAACCTTCAATATTCTTGCGCTTAGCTAAAAGCGGCTGTGAATGTACGATCGGCAAACGTACTGCTTCGTTATGCAATATTTCATCAACTTCAGCGTAAATTTTAGCTCTAGCTGCTTTATCCCCAGTTGCTCTACCTAGATTTAAAAGTTGGGTAACTTTATCATTTTTCCAATTACCTATATCATCGGTGGCAGCAGGACTAAAGTGGGGATAATAGAAGCTGTCGGGGTCGCCGTAGTCGGGTGTCCAGCCTAACATGAAAGCTTGAAAGCCTGGGGGTTTTCTACGATCGCTCAAGTAAGCTGCCCAATCTTTGGTATTCAGTTTGACACGAATGCCGATCGCACTCAAGTCGGCAGCAAAAGCTTCCGCAATTGGCTTGGGAGTAGGAAAATAAGGTCGCGAAACGGGCATATACCAAAGTTCTAAGTCAAAGCCAGTGGGATAGCCAGCTTGAGCTAGTAATTGCTTGGCTTTTTGCGGGTTATAGTTGTATTCCGTAATTTTACTTGATTGGGCCCAATTTAAAGACGGCGGCGTAAAATGGCTGTCGTGTTTGCCTAAATTGCCCCAGAAGGCTTGTACGATTTGGTCGTTGTTGATGGCCAGGGCGATCGCCTGCCGCACTTTCGCATCCCCAAGCGGTTTGTAGCTGGGATTCAGCGCCAAATAACCTACATTAAAGGAAGGACGAGGAATGGCGACTAAATTGGCATCGCTCTCCACTTCTTTGCGCTGATCTGGCGCTAAATCTACCGTAAAATCAATCTGACCGGCTCTGAGTTGCGCTAATCTAGCTGCTGGGTCGGTGATAAAACGGATTACCAATTGGTTGATTTTGGGGTCGCCTTTTTTCCAGTAATTGGGGTTTTTTTCTAGGAGAATGCGATCGCCTGTACGCCATTCCTTAAAAATAAATGGCCCCGTTCCCACTGCCAACGAACCCGGAGTCCCGTAACTAGCGGCAGCTTTCTTAATAGCAGCAGGACTGGCAATGCCGAAGTAACCCGAACCAATGGCGGCAGGAAAAGCAGCAAACGGCTGTTTGAGCTTAAACTGAATTGTAGAATTATCGACCACCACAACATCTTGCAGCAGTGACTCCGATTTCCCTTTAAAACCGCCGAAAAGTTGCTGCCAAATTTCATAAGATTTGCCAGCATTGCGGTAACCGTTGGGATGTTGGGGGTTCCACCAGCGTTCTACATTGAACTTAACTGCTTCAGCATTAAAATCGCTACCGTCGTGAAATTTAACACCAGGACGGAGTTTAAATGTCCAGACTTTACCATCCGCAGAAACAGACCAGGAAGTAGCTAGACTGGGTTGAAACTCAGTAGTCCCGGGCTTAAATTCAATCAAGCGATTGTAGATTTGTTGCTGCACAATGATTGAATTGCCGTCGGTGATATTCCCCGGTTCCAGGTTTACGGGTTGTCCGCCGGAACCGTAGACTAGCACTCCTTGTTGGGTTGCGGCTGGAGTGGTGGGGTTTTCAGATTGGTTGTTATTAGTGGGGTTGCCACAGTTCGATAGTATGATGGCAAAGGCACAAACTGCCGCCAACAGAGGGAAGCGCCATCTTTTATGGTTCATTAGGCGTTTTTGAGTAAAGTTGCGATCGAACGATTAACATTTTTACCTATTAAACACTGTTTAAGGACAATTTAACAGTAAAAGTGCTAAGTAACTCCAGTTGCTAGTTATATCATCTCCGGTTACCTAAAAAATTCCTGTTCTTATTCTTATCTGTGTTCATCTGTCTTCATCTGTCTTCATCTGTGGTAAAAACCTAACCAACGATGAAAACAGACAATTTGACGATATCACTCATGTACTAACGATGTAACCGAACACGATATTACGTTCCATAGGTTCTTGTTCAGAATGGATAATGGCTACGTTGTTGTGCTTTAGCGCTAAAGCGCAACAACTTACCTGACTGTACAATTGCAACTGCGATTTAGCTACTGAACATTTACCCAAAAATCCGTTGTGACAACTTTTCCATTACGATTGAACTGTCCCCAGAGTTTATATTTTCCCGGTTGAGGGAATTTAGTCATAAAATGAACTTCTCCCCCAGAGTCATGTTTCATTGCATGAGCGTGAATATAATTTGCTTTCGTCAAGTTTGATGAATGTTTTACTATGACTAAATGCCCTCGCTCTCCCAAATAAGGCTGCAAGTTTGTAACTGGTTGATTGTTAGAAGTATTTTTGAGTTTAAATATCGTGTGTACTTCTTCACCAGCTTTGAGTTTGGGTTTGGAAAAGGTGATATTCACCTTGGTATCTCCAAAAGTCTTAGCAGTATTCAGGTCAATTGCTGGGGCAGATGGAGTGGCTCCGGGGACTCCTTTTTTCAATACCGAGACTTGTTCGTTTTGCCCAGATGGTTTGTAATCGGCGAAGAAAGTATATTGGCCCGATCGCGGAAAATTAGCCGTTACTTCAAAACGTCCATTTTGTTTATAAGTGGGATGAAGGTGATTGAAAAACTGAAGATCGTCGCTGACAAGAATCAGGTGCATGATTTTTTCCTGAAAGGTGTCAAACTTGGTAATTGCCTTCCCCTTGGAGTTTTGAATATTAATACCAAGCACAACAGGCTGATTCGGTTGGATATTTTTGCGATCGCTAAATAACGCCTTCGCTTGCGCTGAATTATTCGCCTGCTCCATATTATTGTGCATCGAATGTCCGGCATGAGGATCGGATGCAACAACAGGTGTTTCGCCTTTATCCATTAAATGACCCTCATGCTGCTTTATTGCAATAGAGTCAGATGTTTCTCCAGATTTAACTGCTTCTCCAGATTTAACCGTTGACGAACAACCTTGTGCAAGCAGGAGGGTTGAAATTATACCAAATGTTGTGACTAAGTGTTTCATAGACCGTTTCCAATCTCCAAAAATTACCGATCAAAGGTAAAGCGAGCGTTCACCTTTGCACCATTAATATCAGAAAGTATAACAACTTTGTAGTCTCTAGGTGCTTTTTCAGGTAAGGCATTTAGTAGTTAGTAGGTACGTTGTTGCGCTTTAGCGCTCTTATTACAACTGGGATAAGAGCGCTAAAGCGCAACAACGTACCTAGAAAGCAAGTAACTAGGAACTTGAATTAGTACTAATTTTATTTTAAAATAAAATTGCGGTAAATAAATTACAATTGGTTTAGACTTTTGTGTTAGGCTTAAAAAAGTTGATGAAAAGCCGTAAGAAATAAATGGTAAAAGTAGCGATCGCGCCAGCAAATCTCTACCTGATGGCATGGAATTAATAATTTATGTTAACCATTATGACTAACTGCTGTAGTCACTACGATTCACTTTGCTGTATTATTACAGAAATTTACTTAAATTAAAAAAACTTGAGGAAAAGAAATAGTGGCATTGATTTTAATCGTAGAAGATGCAGCTTTCATTCGCAAGATGCTCCAGAAAATCCTGAAAGCAGAAGGACATACCATCCTGGAAGCGCCGAACGGACTACAAGGTCTACAGATGATTCGCACCCACAACCCAGAGTGTATAGTGTTAGACCTCTTAATGCCGGAAATGGGCGGGCGACAAGTGCTTCTGGCGCTGCGGGACGAAGGTTTGCAGATTCCGACAATTGTAGTGACGGCGGATGTTCAGCAAACCACTCGCGCTGAATGCTTAGAACTGGGAGCGTTAACAGTTCTTAACAAGATCCCCAAACCAGAGGAACTGCGCCATTGGGTCAAAAAAGCGATCGGGGTTGCCACCCAGGAAGGGATATATGAACCTAACAGTTGACCAGGTAGATGTTTTGCAGGAGTTGGTGAATATTGGCGTGGGCAGAGCCGCTGGCGTGCTAAACGAGATGATCGGTTCCCCGATTTGCCTGCGTATCCCTTATATAAAAGTGCTTTCCCCACAAGAGTTGCAACCGGATCTCGAAATACGATTCAATGGAGATCTACTTTCCACAGTAGGCTTGAACTTCTCTGGCTCGTTTGCTGGCACTGCCGAGCTAATTTTTCCGACGGAAAGTGCATCTACCCTCGTGGAAGTTCTCACAGGTGAAACTGCGGGCACTCCTGACCTGGATTCTGTGAAAATAGGAACCTTGCTTGAAGTAGGCAATATTGTTCTCAACGGCATTATGGGTTCCCTGAGTAACGTCTTAGTACAACACTTGGAATACTCACTGCCCACTTATGTAGAAGGTAGGATTGACAAGTTGGTCAATTCAAAGCAGCTTGATGCCAAGGCCAGCGTTTTCTTGGCACATACCCGTTTTATCATCGAGCAACTGCAAATTGCTGGAGATATTGTTGTAATTTTTAAAGTGGGTTCCTTCGACGCTATGCTAAAGGCCATTGACCTAGCTTTTGAGGGTGATAATGAACGAGATCCAGGCAGCCCAGAAAGAGTTTGGCATTCTTGATCGGGTTCCCGAAGGAGTTTGCGTTCTCCGAGAAGATTTTAGCGTTCTTTTTTGGAACCGATGTCTGGAAGACTGGACGGGAATTTCTAGAAGCGAAATTCTCTTAAAGGATATTGGCATCTATTTTCCTCATCTGCATCAGCCTAAGTACGCCCATAGACTGAAGCAGATTTTTGAAGGTGGACCCCCAACTATTTTTTCTTCTCAGCTTCACAAGTCGATTATTCCCGCTCAGATGGCGGATGGACGGTGGCGCATCCAGCACACAACTGTAACTACTGTACCTGCACCCGATTTTAGATTTGGCTCGTTGCTAAGCAGAGCCTGCGAATGCGATTTTCGATTGGGCAATGCAGCTTGTGAGTCAGATATTGTCGAATCCCACCAACAGCTTAATAATCCAAAATCGTTCTATGCCCTTTTCGTAATCGAGGATGTTACGGATCTGACTTATCGTATCCAAGATTACCGCGCCATGCGAGATCGGGCTTTGGAAGAGATTAAGGAACGCACAAAGGTAGAGGAGGCACTCCGAGAAAGCCAGCATTTTATTCAAACAATTGCCGATGCCACGCCTTGTCTTATATACATCTATGACTTGATAGAAAAGCGGAATATCTATATCAATCGCCAAGTGGATTTATTGCTGGGTTATACAGCTGAAGAGATTCAACAAATGGGGTCGCAGTTATTTCCTGACTTGATGTATCCAGAAGATTTATGGCAAGTTTCTGCACACCAGGAAAAGTTCACTATTGCACAAGATGGTGATATTCTGGAGAGGGAATATCGAATCAAGCATCGATCGGGTGAATGGTGCTGGTTTCACAGCCGGGAAATCGTTTTCGCTAGAACGGCTGAGGGTTTGCCCAAACAAATTCTGGGAACAGCTCAAGATATCAGCAAACGCAAGTGGACGGAAGAAGCAATGCGGCTGCAAACTGAACGGGAGCGGCTGATGGGGGTAATTACTCAGCACATCCGCCAGTCGCTAAATCTCAGTGAAGTTCTCAACACTGCGGTGACGCAAGTGCGACAGTTTCTAGGGACCGATCGCGCGATCATTTTCCGCTTTGGGCCCAATACGCACAAAGACAGCAATATCGTCAAGATAGGCAATGTGGCCGTAGAATCTCTGGCCTCTAACTGCACATCTATACTGGGAGCGAACATCCCAGACTGTTGCCTCAGAGATGGTAATTTTTCTTATTATCAGCAGGGTAACATTCGAGCTATAGAAGATATTTCTACTGCCGCCAATTTTCCCAATTGCCACATCGAATTATTAAGAAACTGGGGCGTAAAAGCCAACTTGGAGGTTCCTATTCTGCAAGGAGAACAGTTGTGGGGACTGTTGATGGTTCAGCAGTGTGGGACACTCAGGGCATGGCAGCCTTTGGAGATTGAGTTAATGAAACATCTGGCGAATCAGTTAGCGATCGCCATTCAACAAGCGGAACTTTATCAACAGTTGCAAGCCGCAAACGAACAGTTGCAGCGCCTAGCCAGTTCCGATGGTTTAACTCATATAGCTAATAGGCGCAGGTTTGATGAGTATTTGCTACAGCAATTGCTGATTTTAGCTCGCGACAAACAACCGCTGTCTCTAATTTTGTGCGATATCGATTTTTTCAAATCCTATAACGATACCTACGGTCATCAAGCAGGGGATGAATGTTTGCGACTGGTTGCTAAAGCTATCCAGCGGGCAGTGAAGCGCCCTGCCGATTTAGTTGCCCGTTATGGAGGAGAAGAATTTGCGGTAATTTTGCCCAACACCGATCTCAAAGGGGCATTGCGAGTGGCAAAGGAAATCCAAATCAGAGTCAAAGATTTGCAGATTCCTCATTTCGCTTCAGAAGTCAGCGATTGTATTACCCTCAGCGCTGGGGTGGCTTGTCTGATTCCGACTGCTGACATTTCCCCAAAGGAATTGATTGCAGGGGCCGATAGGGCACTTTATCAGGCTAAAAACTTAGGACGCGATCGCATTGTAATGTGCAGCGAATCGTGCCTCAGTCAAGTGTAATAGGGGCTAGAAAAGTCAAGAGAATCAATGATATTGTTGGCGAATCGATCGGAATTTAATTGTACACAAAGCCACTGACTTCGCTTGAGGCCCGCCAGCGATTCAAATCGCTGGCTAATAGCTTAAGTCCACTCAAGTGGACTTAATACTAATCTTCCAGTCCATTTTAATGGACTTTCGCTATTAGCTGGGGACTTGAGTCCCCAGCGGGTGAGCGGCTCATCACTTTCTGGGTATGTTGTTGCGCTTTAGCGCTCTTATCCCAGTTGTAATAAGATCGCTAAAGCGCAACAACCTAACAAATACCAGCCACAACTAGATAACTAGCAACTTGGGTTAGTTTCGTGCCTCAACTGCCGCCAGAAACCGGGTTTCTCCAAGAAACCCGGTTTCTTTTCACATTCCAGTTAGTTTAAGCGTTCAGTTTGGGCGGAAACACTCTACTTAAATCCAAAGACAAATCAGGAAAACAAGGCAAAGCTATTACCTGATTTGGCAAAACAATTTGCCTATTTTTATATGCAAATTTCCCTTTATTATCCTGATAAGATTCGCTGTAAGCTTCCAATTGATTATTGAATAAATTAAATATCCAATAGTCGGATATACCCGCTTCAGCATAGAGGGGTATTTTAATATTTTTGTCATAATCGATAGAAGAATCTGCTACTTCCATCACCAGCAACACATCACCTGGACTTGGGTGAGCCGATAAATAATTATCCTCTCGGTTTTGGAGAATAGCAAAATCTGGCTCTGGTTCGCTGTTCGGCGGTAAAATAATCGGAGCCTGAGATTGTAAAGTTCCTCTATCTCCTACCAGTCTTGGTAGTTCTCGCAACAAGTTTCTCAGACAAGTTTCGTGAGCTGTACCTTTGGCTGCCATTTCAATAATTTCTCCTTTAATTAACTCGATTCGGTCATCTTCATGGAAAAATCCAATTTCTGTTAGTCTGTGATATTCTTCCAGCGTAAAGCGCTTAGCTTGAGTAATAGTCATTTCTTTCTCCTGACAAACACGCATCGCCATTATTCTGATTTTACCATATCAAGCCAAAAAATTGGGACGCGATCACATAGTGATGTATAGAGAATCTTGCCTCACTCAACTGTGATATAGTGGATTAGGGGTAATGTACGATTAAAATTTACACTCACCCAATTTTAAAGGAGTTGATAATTATGGGTATGAATGAATTTGTTTCATTTTGTAAAGGCAAAGCTCTCCAAAGTCAGGAAGATTATATAAAGTTTTTTGAAGATGTTGTTTGCGGTCGTTATTCTGAGGATAAAGAACTTTTATTGCAAGCATTTCTATTTTTTAACGTCCAAAAATATTTTACTTCATGTAAGGAACTAATTTTGTTTGAACAATCCCCAGATGTTTTGGGAAATACCCATCTAGGAAAGTGTGATTTGGTCTATCTCACAGATCGAGACAGTCTGTTTGTGATTGAGACTAAATATATTGACACACAGGCAACAGGAGATACAGCAAAAAAAAGAAGAAACAAGCAGAGAAATCAGGTTATTAATCAAGTTATTGATTTTAGGGATAAATTAAGTATATATTGGCAAATACCAATTAAACAATTAAGGTGTGGCGTTTTTACGACAGATTTGCAACCTAATGAGCGAGGTTTCAGATCTGGTGTAATTCCAAAATCAATATCTATACTGGATTTAGAAGAATGGCAAGAGAATAAAAAAAACGAAGTTTTAGTAGCCGATAGAAAAGATTTTAAAAATGATGATTTTGTTGATAATTATTCTGAAAATGATGACTCATCTAATACTTTAAATAATTTGGAGGTGAGCTACGAAGATTTGTTGTATATGACATATAGTTGTGACGTTTGTTTTAACAGGGAATTATGTAATAATTTGATGGGTTGTTGGTTTGATTTCCAAGGGGAAGGGGACTAAATTCTGTGAAAATTGTAAAATTATGCTAAAAAAAGATTTACTAGATTATTAATATCTTACTTGGGTGGGAGGCAAAGTTTCAAGGCTTTGCTGTGGGCGAACTTGTGGGTTTGCTGGCCTTTGGGATTGCTTCTACTCCAGATTTAGACTAAAATTCATCCAGTTGGGTGAACCAAGCGTAGGAAGTGGGAAGCTTCTCAGACTACCCAATATAGGAGCGTGCCTAAATCAGAGATTAGTGGCGATCGCAAAAAACTAGGCTATAAGCGATAATATACCTACCACTAACGGCGCTAACGCCTATCATTCCCTCGTTGATAGTGAAAAAAACGATGATTACTATGACTCTGACTCACCTATTTATTCCCTCTTTGCTGGCTATAACGACTTTCTGGACTTATATGCACACAAATGTAGAGCGCCAGACAGGGGAAATTTTGGGTGCATTCACCGTTACGATCGTTGCCATTAGTATCGTTTGGTTTGTGGCTTCCGCTCCTTGGTTTTTAAATCTGGGTATTGCGATCGCACTTATGCTCAATAATAGGTATTAGCTGTTATTTCTGCCAATACCTATTACCTACATTTATTTAAAATAATTAACCAGACTTGATATCCAAAGGCAATAATTCCAGCTACGAACTAACTTTTTGATAGGTTTTCGTAGTCGGAACTGGCGAAACTAGATCCGGCGTTTCCAAATGGCTTTGCTGGATAACTTCTGGCTCAACTACCATGAGATGTCGCTCTAAAAGCTCCAAGTTACGGATATTGGACTTGTAATAGGCATCGAACAAGTCACCTACCAGAGGTACTGCACCTACTACAGCTTCTAGACCGATATTTAATATCATTTTGTACATGACTTGCGGCGGCAAGCCGAAACGAGCAGCCAGAAAAATGATGTAAGCTGAAAAGGCTGTACTTACAAGATCTCCGGCACCTGGAATTAAACCGATAATGGGGTCTAATCCAAAGCGAAAGCCTATCACTGGGATGCGGAAGGCGCTATCCATCAGGCGGCTGAATTTACGGATGCGATCGAGAGTAGCAAGGCGTTCGGCACTGTTCATATATTTGATGATGGCACGATAAGCAACTGTTCGTCTTGTACCTAAAGAAGGATTTCATTCACTATTTAAAACTTCCTACGTGATAGAAAAAATGCAATTCCTAGAATGGGAATCAGCCATAATAAACTCCACATAAGCGTACCAAATATTCCTCCAATGGGATTATTCATGCCGTTTGCCTCCCAGATATTTTTAGGTTTGCTGTCCTGTAGATATAATATCTGGGATGATTTTGGTACGTTCAATTGGTTGAAAAATATTACTTGAGAGTGTAAGTTTGTCTTCACGAGCCTCACCTTAACTTATCATGAATAGTAAAGTAGTACATCTGCAAGGAAAGTTAGATTTGGCGTAACAGCCAACAAGAAGCAATTAGCAATTAGCTGATAATTTATTAGCCAATATCTGTTGCTGTTAGCGGTTCGCTGAGAGAAGATGGCTTAGTCCCTTGGAAGGCTTGTAGCATAATTGGAGGAATAGCTTTTGGGCGCATCGTCGCCAAATTCACCCACACCCACAAAACTTCTGCTTTCACCACTAACTCTTCTTTTCCTAAGATACGAAGTTCGTAACGACGGATGGCACGGGAACCGCGAAGTTCTTGCAACCAAGTAGTGATTTCCAGAATATCGCCTGCCACGGCGGGACGGAGATAATCAATTTCCAAACGTCGCATCACGAACACTCCACCTAATTCATGGTAGCGAGCTACTGTAAAACCCAGATATTCGGAATGTTCAATCCCCGCCTGTTCTAAATAATGCTGATAAACGGCGTTGTTAACGTGACCCAGGGCATCCATTTCGTAATGCCGCACTTTTAATTGTGTGATAAATTTTTGCATAATTTACCTTCAAGATGCTCCTGTTCAATCTACTACTTCATTCATTATATCCCCTCTAGAATGCTAAGCAAAACGATCGACCAGAAACCCGGTTTTTTGAAAAAACCGGGTTTCTTTTCCATCCCAAGTATCCCAATATAGACATAACCCATTATTATTGATTGTGATGTCGCAGTCAATCTATAATGAAAAAATTACACCTGGGAAAATACTTGACTCTTGAGGAGTTTTGTACTTGTAGCAATACTTATCAGAAGTACGCCGAGCAGATCAATCCCTTTCCCGAAAACTTAGAAGAAACATTGCCTGCACTCCAACATTTATACCAATTTATTCTAGAGCCAATTATTGATTTTTTCGGAATTGATAAGTTTCGCCTGACTTATGGGTTTTGCTCGAAGGATTTGAAGAGATATCTGGACAAGAAAGATGCGGAGACGGTACAAAAAAATGGTCGTGTTGCTCCTGATATCGATCAGCATATGGCGCATGAGGTGAATAAGAACGGTAAGTATTATTGCCAAAGATTGGGAGCGTCTTGCGATTTTTCGATCGAGGGGGAGATGAGCGATTGGGTAATTGATTGGATTTTATCACAAAAGTTACCTTTCGATTCTCTATATTATTATGGTGCGGATAGACCAATTCACATCAGTAATAGCCCACAACACAAAAGAGAGATTTGGACATTCAATTCATCGGGACAACCGACGCAAAAAGGAATTGCACATTGGGTGGAATTAGCAAAACAATTAAAAATAAAAAAGTAAAATAGAAGTAACCTTTGGGCATTTTTTATTCGCTATCTTTTTTACAGAGCGATTTATGAACTAGCTATGATCGGGAAACGAGTTTAACTCTAAAATTTGTTCCAAAGATCCAATTGGTGTTACCGGAAATGTATGGAGCGAAAGTTTTGAACGATCGCTTGCTTCTGCTCTTGCTTCTTCGTAGCATTCGTCAAAAATTTCTAGGATGTAAGGCTTCAGGCTGGGACTATCTTTCAGTCGATCTTTAATTTCTCTCCGAAATGTTCGGATCTCACCTTTCCAGTGACCTTCATTACGTTCTCGTTCGGCATCCCAGTATTTAAGTTTCAATAGATGTTCTAGAAGTCGAATTAATAAACTTTTAATTGCTCGCTTCTCGCTTCTACCCATACTCTCCAACTCTTCGATCAAGTTATCTATATCTACGACATAAAATTGACCGACACGAAGTTGGTTTATAGTTGTTTTAATCCAAAGATAATAATCTTGGCTATATAACGTCTGAGTTGTTAGTTGCGATGGTTGCGCCATACAGTTGTTTAACTATTTTTAAACACTCTAAATTGAGTTTCAGCTTAGATTAATTCCTTGTCGAAACTCTTTCACTGCTTGAACGTGGTTGGATAAGTTAATGCAACGAGTCAGGAGTTCTATATTTAAATTTGGTAAAACCTCCGATCGCTCGATTTCAACATATCCGTCAGAACCCAGAGCATACAGCAACAGCTTTCCTTTTTCCCAGAACCAAACTTCAGGAATTTGAAGGCGCTTGTATGCTTCCAGTTTGTTAATTCCTCCGCTGGTAACAGTAACTTCAATAACGAGATCTGGATGTTCGCGATCGGGCCTTAGTTCGTATGACTTATCCGCTTCGCGTTTTACTTGTTCTACTTCACTTTCCAGCGTCATAGACCCAGTGGGGGTATAATCAAAGCCAGCAAGTTCTAAATAAGTATCTAGTAACGTTCCGATCCGTTCCTTAACAGTTTCGTGTTTCTTACCAGGCATCTTTACGATTTCCAGCACTCCATCTAAAAATGACAACCGTAACCCCGGACGATCGATCAATTGCTCAACTGCTTTGAATTCGCGCCATGTCAAACCGTCGATTAAAATCGGTTCGTCCAGACGTTCTACTGTGGAAGCGGTCATAGAAATTCTCCGATCGATTCGAGTAATGCTTCTTTAAAGATGACACCCAGGTGAAGTATTCCAAGGAGTTTGGGAGGTAACGCTAGGTGCTTGGGCGACCAATTTTATTCTACCTCGATCGTCGATCGCCCATCCCGTCGCCTCGATAATTGGCGACTGTTGATTGACAGAAGGAAGAATCACTCTGCTACGAACTTGCTCTCCCCCGACTATACCAGACACTCGTGGTATGTTATACCAACTATTGAGGGGGTCGTAAGGGGTGACGGGTAAACCGCCGCGTCCGACGACGGCAAAGCGATTTCCCCCTGAAGCTGGACAACCTTGGGCAATGCTCGCGCTCACATCGTCGAAATTTGCCGAGAACTCTACTAACCCAGAACTGGGGTCAACATCCGGTGTGTTGATTTCTACAGTCCCATTGAACTGGACACCAAGGTCAGAAGTGGCGGTAATATCGCTCTGTGGGGTCAAGCTATCCCGGAATTGAGTGCCAAAGATGCCTTGTGCAGTGATACTAACTCTACCGCCAGAACCTCTTTGTGCGTTAGCCGTAATATCGCTATTTTCTAGAGCTACTAAGGTATTGGTATTAATATTGATGTTACCGCCAGTAGTATTACCCGCATCTGTTGCGATGCGACTATTGCGGCGCAATTGGAGATCCCGTGCTTGGAGGTTAATATTTGCTCCTGTACCGGATGCAGTTCTGCCATCAATGCTACCTTGGTTATCGAGAACTAGAGCATCACCTACAACATTAATATTACCAGCCCGCCCCGTGGACAACGCCTGGACATTGACCGTCGCTCCATCCCGGACAATTAATCGATTTGCATTCAGATTCACCGAACCCGCATTCGCCGTAGCGCTGGGATTGGAAAAGGTCAACACGCTGCCAACGGAAGCCTCAATTTTACTAATAAATCGACCGTTATTCCCACTGCCAATGACTTCTACACGACCCGCATCAATCGTGACGTTTCCGGCATCTCCCGCGCCTAAAGATGCCGCAGTAATTATGCCTCCATCCCGCAGGATCAGCACGGGGGTGTAAATTTGGATATCGCCTGCTCGATTCGAGGTAGTGGTTTGAGTGGCGAGAAAACTAGGAATCTGACCCATATTCGCCAAAACCCCAGAGATACCAACCACTTCTATCGACTCAGCGGCCCTAATTGTTAAATTCCCCCCAGATCCCCCAGTCGTAGCAAATAAGCTTTCTCCTATAATGCTACCACTTGATAAAGTAATCCCGGCTCCCTCTGAGGCAATCAACCGCTTCGTATCAATGGTAATGTCCCCCGCTTTCCCCAAACCAAGAGTGGTGGTGTTGATGTTGGTTTGCAGAATACTTCCATCAGGTGTACGCAACAATTCTACTGATTCAGACGCTTTAATATCGATATTCCCCGATGCTGCCTGACTGCGGGTGACGGTGGTAATAATACTACCATCCCGCACTATGAACCTTTCTCCCTCAAAGATAATGTTTCCTCCTATGCCGGTACTCCCCTGAAATGTGCCGCTGTTGATGACAGAACCGACCAGATCGAAAACCCTGGCACGGATGGTCATATTTCCGCCATTGCCAGCACCTAAAGTGGCGCTACCTGCTCCCACCCCATTTTCTATCAGCAATCTAGGGGTATCAATCGTAATAATTCCGGCGTTTCCCGAAGCAGCAGTGCTACTAAGGAGAACAATTTGCGGGTCAAAAGGGTCGATAGTTCCCGATACCAGAAACTTAGCGATAAACTGTTGATAACTCTCAACTCCAATCCCACTGAGTTCCACTGAGTCGGTAGCGCGGATATTCACAGCACCCCCCGTACCATTTCCCAGTGTCAGGGTGGATATTTGCGCTCCACCCTCTGCCCGCAAGTTTTGGGCATTAATGTCAATACCTCTACCATCAATATTTCCCAGTGTCAGTCCATAAATTACTGAACTGCTGATGATGACATTTCCACCCCTGATGTCAATTTTTCCACCTCCTAATCCGCTGGTATTTATAAATGCACCATTCATTTCAATATTGCCGAAGTTCTGAATATTGCTGTAGTTTAAATTCACACCAAAAGCCGTTGGTTCAAATTGCACTAAACCTGGACTTTTGACGCTACCCAGTAATATTTGTCCCGTATAAGCTGTTAAATTTCCTCCTAACAGTTGGATATCTCCCCCAATTAAGGCTAAAGTTTGACCAGGAGCTACTGCTAAACCAAGTTTGTTAGAAACAGGAATTTCTACGGGCAGTGGTGGTAAGGTTGGTGTGGGGCCGATCGCTTGCGAACGATTCACTATCCGACCTGGATTCGCTCCAAACTGCAAACCTACTGGCACGTTGATTGTCAGCAAGGATGGCGCGGTTGGATTGGTGGCGCTAAATTCGCTGCCATCTATAAATCTAATATTGTTGGCAGTTGAACCGATAAACGATCCGCCGATATTTAATTGCGCGTTCTGTCCAAAGATAATTCCGTTGGGATTAATTAAAAATAAGTTGGCTGTGCCGTTAGCTCTAATTAATCCATCTATATTCGAGATATTCTTACCAGTGATGCGACTGAAGATATTTTGAATATCTAATCCGTTATTGAAAAATGCTTCTGTACCTGTGGGGATGGAAAATTCTTGAAAACTGTGAAATAAATTGCCACCAGTAGATGTACCGCCTTCGATGCGGATGGTATTGCCATTAGGGATAGCAATGCTATTATTCGGTAGCGTGGTATCTGGAACTATCTGTGCGGTGGTGGCGTTGGGGTAAAACAGCCACAAACTCCAGAGGGTAGTTGCCAAATAGAGCTTGAGATTCAACTGGTTCATCTTTTTTGAAGTTTAACCTCACCAAAAGCACTGAAATTGAGCGCTAATGCGGGAAACCGCATTAGCACCCTCAGCATCTATTGTACTCTTTTTGGTTTGTCAATCACCCAAAGGGGAATTTTGGACTCTAGGCCAATCTGGTATAAGAGCCCTAAAGCGCAACAACATACCTAGAATGCAAGTAACTAGCAACTTGAGATACTAGAGTTTCAGGTCGGCATAATGTCGTCGAGTCTCAGTTGTAAATTGGGAAACAGGTAAGAAGAGATAGGATCTCCCAAGCGATATTGTTGTTGCTGGTACGCACCATTCACTAACTGATAGATTGTGAAAGTAGGTTGCTTTGGATTGCCGATAAATTGCATACCACCCAAGCCACGAAAGTCCACAATCCAATATTCTAGGATATTCAAATAAGCGTATTCTTCCACTTTTCTTGCATAATCATCTTGCCAATTGTTGCTGACTACTTCAGCAACAAGCTTAATGGTACTACCGTTACAAATTACTGGTTCTTTTTGCCAAAGTGGTTCTTGAGTAAGTTCGGCTTTATCTAAAACAATTACGTCAGGACGCAGCGCTGTGGCTTGAGCGGATAGTGGTTTTATCAAACAAGTTTTTGGTACTAACCAGTTGAAATTAGCCCGAAAAATTTCGACATAGATTCTACCAGCAATACTCCCGGCAACAGCTTCGTGAGGACCAGTAGGTTCCATATCTCTGAGTTCTCCGTCAATTAGTTCATAGCGTGTATTATCCCCATATTGGGCGATAAACTCCTCAAAGTTAAGTAGTTTGGGTGGGGTGTAGGTCATATTTTAACGGGACGTAGCTTACTCCAGAGCGATCGGCAAATCCCCAAGTTTTCTGTCTTTACTTACTCATCCTACGGCATATTCCGTATATTGTCGCATATACGGGGGTTGAAATCCAAGTACGATATCTTCTTTGAGGACTCCCATTTTCACGAGTTCATCGGCGACATCTTCTTCTGTCCGATTCCACTGAATCCAAATCTTTTCATTCTCGATCTCAAAATGCAGTACAGGCCCAAAGATTCGATTTTCGTTACGCCAGCCGATGAAAATTAACTGATAGCGGTCTTGTTCTTTATCAAAAATAGTTTTAGCTTCAAATTTTTCATTAACTGAACTTCGTTTTTTGGCATATTCTGTCAAGACTTTCTGGATAGATTGACGATATTTTTCTAAGTCTGCCATTGGACTATTTCCTCCTTTTTGGGGTCGTAAACAATGAGGTAAACTTGACTGCGTTGAATTACGGATTGAATAAACGATCTGCTAAAAAAGTTATTGTAAGTATTGAGAGGAACTGCTAAATACAAAACTCGTTCTGGTTCTCGTTCTTGTAAAGCATAGCGATAATTAATATACTGTCCGATCGCAGTATGAAATTCAAAAATCGTAGATGCGCTCAAAAAGCTCTTTATTTCAACAGCTATTTTTTTGCTGTCTTTCTGAGCGGCAATAATTTTTTCCGCACCCAGATCGACATACATATCAGTAAGACCGTCTACTTGTAGCGTTAAAAGATCGTGGGTAATTTGCCAATTATCTTTTTGTAAAGCTTTTTTGGCTACATCATGAAATCGATCTTTAGCTGACATATTTTATCGTATCTTTTCTGATTAGATTATATCTCATCAAATTAAAATTAGCAAATCTAAATTTGCGCTCGCTATTCATTACTTCTTTTTCCTTGCTCTGATTGCCGATCGCACTAACTTTATCCGGTAGGGATCGGCATCTTTTCGCCAGTATAAATGATAATTGCGTATTTCTGCACAATGTTCCTCTAAACAGCGTTGCCAACCTTTAATAGTTTTGATCGCATTCCAATCGTCAAACAGTCCCCTGTTTTCTTCTTGCTGGCTGAGTTTGGCAAACTTATCATAACCCGGATAGTTGGGTGTGACAACAGTTTCTTTGCGATGCCAAACTGGGGGATCTTTAAAATCTTCATAATCCCGATAAGTAACGTGCAAATCTCTGAGATCGATGTGCATACTTGTATATAATACAGGATGAGGCTCTGTATCAAAATATGGATAAAATAAATAAGATATCTTTGGTTTGTTGGTGTGAAATTTGATTAAAGTTGCGCCATCCATGCGACCGATCGTTTTGCTGGCGCAACCTTCATAAATTCTCAATCGATAATCGAGTTGAGATAAAGCAGAAACGTGAATATACAAAGCATTTGGTCGTTTGTGACCGATCGCACTTTCTTCGCAGCATTTGGCAATTATACTCAGATCGCCTAAGCTAAATAAGATGCGATCGCTGATTTGGCAAGCTAAGTTATAATTACCAAAAAACGCTTTAATATCCTGTTTAACGGCAGGTGCTAGGTAGCGAAACTTGGGCCGATCGCTAAATTTACCCAAAGCAAGGTAAAGTAGTAAATCCGAACGGCGTTTTTCCGTTATTTCATCCCATTCTTCTTGGTCAGTAGCTTGTAAAATTACCTGAAAAGCTCGACTTATTTTCCCAAATTCAAATTTGATCTCCGCCTCCGATGCTAACTCTCCCGGTACGGGAAGACGACCCCGTTCCGTAACGAAAGCCATCAAAGATGCTAGCAAATCTTTATAATCTTCAAAATGCTTAAATGCAGTGAGTATTTTAGGAGTATAAAGACGCGATCGACAGCGGTAAGCACGAAAGTTTTGAGCTTTGGTTTCATCTCGAAAAACAAAGTAAATTCCCAAAGCGATCGGAATAGAATCAACACCAAGCACTTGGTCAATATAAATTTTTAGTTCTTCTTGTTCGTAATATTTCTGAAAAGTATTGTGACGAGTGATCGCGCCATCACCGTAAGCAATTTGACCTTGCTTTTCATCATCAATCAAGACCTGTGCGGAAACGAGTAAAACTTGACTGGTAAGTTCCCAAGCTGTTTGTAAAGCTTCTCTCCGTTCATCGATAAATTCTATAACATTAATTACATAGCCAATATTGACAATATCAGCAGAGTTGTGAGGATTATTTGGGAAGTAATAAGGGTCCCATCCACTACAGGTGTAACCGCGTTCGGTAAGGCGAGTAACATCACCACCGTGACCGCAACCATAATCAAAAAAAGTTGTGTTATCATTCAATAAGTTAGCTTCCAAAGCGAGACGCACCGGACGCGAAAAATCGCTGCGAACAATTGCGGCTCTGTGGCGTTCTATTTTAGGAATTGATAATTGGTAATTAGGGTTGCTTTCCTTTTCTCCCACTCCCCCACTCTCCCACTCTCCCCCTCCTTTCTCGGTGGCTCGAACGACACGATGACCTTGGATTTCAACACCTTCATTTTCTAAACATTGCAACCAACCTTTACGAGTTCCAATTACACTGGTGTGGTTGAGAAGTCCTAATTTTTCTTCTTGGCGGGTGAGTTGGTCAAATTCTGCGTATTGGGGATAGTCGGGAGTGACAAAAGTTTCTTTGCGGTGGAGAATGGGAGGATTTTCAGCATTAGAATAATCGCGGTAGCTGATGACAGGCGAGACGCCTGTCCCACAAGAGTTTTGCAGGTCTGTCCCACAAGAGTTTTGCAGGTCTGTCCCACAAGAGTTTTGCAGGTCTGTCCCACAAGAGTTTTGCAGGTCAATTTGGACGCTGGCGCGTAAGGTGGGATGGGGATCTGTGTCGAAATCGGGATAGAAAAGATAGGAGATTTTTGGCTCAGTTGTGTGGAATTTGATTATATTTGCGCCATCCATTCCGGTGGCGATAATCTGGGAAAATCTCTCGTAGTGGAGGCGTAGCATGGGGTCGAGTTTTGCGATCGCAGAAATATGTACGTATAAAGCGTTGGGTAATTTTTTACCTACTTGACTTCCTTGACAACAATTTTCAAGGATTCCAGGTTCTTGTAGTCGGGATATTATCTGAACTGTCTTGTCACATTCAGCACCCAAAACTTGTAACTCAGCCGATCGCGCATCTGGGGATGGAGAATCTAAACTATCCATAGTCTTATCCCAAACTGAATTCGCACTCTTAGTCACATAGATTAGCGCTCAGTTAGTTAATTAGGCAAATATGTTAAAGAATGTGAATCGCGTTTGGCGAGTCAAAGTGGGTGCAGAAACCGGGTTTCTGGTAGAGGGTCCGATCGCCTTGTCAGGGATATACAGCGCTTTTCGGGTGAGTGAGGTACAGAGATTCCCGACAACTCCTGCGAAGTCGGGGATCTCTCCACATAGCCTGTACTTCATCCGACTGGCAGCGATATAATATCTAAACAGGCTAGCTGGATAAAAATACTGCTATGACTCTTACCACTTCCAAACGCTTTACCATTGAGGAATATCACCGTCTAGCAGAACTGGGATTCTTCACTGAAAATGAACGAGTTGAATTAATCAAGGGAGAAATTATCCAAATGGCGGCAAAAGGGACACTTCATACAACTTGTTGCAGCAATTTACTAGAAGAACTAGCAGGACTGGTAGCGGGTCGAGCCAAGCTACGATGCCAAGATCCCATTGTTTTAGCATCAAACAGCGAACCTGAACCAGATTTTGCGATTGTCAGGCTACGGGATGATAATTACTTATCTGCTCATCCTAATCCATCAGATATTCTGCTGGTAATTGAAATTTCTGACTCCACACTAAAATATGACCAAGATGTGAAAATACCCCTTTATGCCGAGGGGGGTATTTCTGACTACTGGATATTTAATTTAGTTAAAAATCACTTAGAAGCTTACAGCCAACCTTATCAAGAATTGCAAGGAAGTTTCGGCTACAGGATGAAGCAGATTATATTGCCAAATCAAACATTCGCATTACCCTACTTTCCTGATTTGTCACTCGATTTATCTAAAGTGTTTTCTGGAATTTCGGGTTAGAAGAAAAAGAGCGATCGCTCCTCACAATTTTGTTAAAATGACTCTAACCATCTTGGAGCAACTTGCGAAGATCTTCTAGAGGTGATTCTGGTTCAAGAGGTTCATCAGGACAAAACTCTACAACAAACTGAATTTTAATTCCTCCCTTATTGTCAAAACCTATATCAGCCTGAATTCTCAGTTTTCCTTCTTGCCAACTTTTAGCACCCATTCTTAGGAATTTACAATTTATTCCTTCACGGTCAGAGATCCAATTAATATTGGTAAATTTAATAAATGTGTTTGGGTTATTGGTAGGAATCTTTAAGCAAGATAAAATATCAATAACTCTGTCGCTTGATTGTTGGTTCATTCGATGCCCAAAGTTATCTCCAATATTCCGTTCCACCAACTCCCTAAATCTAGCCACCGTGTACGCATCTTGATTAAATAACAACACATCCTCATCGCAGTCCAACGATTTGAAGCTATCATTCATAATGTAAAGAGTAATATAAGTATAGTGGGCATTGTCCATCTTACCAATATACTAGCGATCGCTAACGTCCAGAACAAATGCTCAATATCCCTCAACTCCTCGCACAAGAACTTGCCGTCAATACCACGCAAGTCAACAACGCACTCGAACTTTTCGCTGAGGGTGCTACCATTCCCTTTATCGCACGCTACCGCAAAGAGCGTACCGGCGGACTTGACGAAATCCAACTTCGGAACATTTCTGATAAATATACCTATCTGACCGAACTGGAAGAACGGAAGAAGACGATTTTGGATGCAATATCGTCCCAAGGCAAACTCACCGACGAACTCAAAGCCAAAATCGAATACTGCTTACAGAAAAACGAAATTGAAGATTTATATCTTCCCTACAGACCGAAACGGCGCACCCGCGCAACCATTGCTAGAGAAAAAGGTTTAGAACCGCTGGCACAATTCATCAAATCCTTGAACGCTCGCAATGGGAAACCTGTATCTTTGGAAGAAGAAGCGGCCAAATACATTTCCGAAGAAAAAGATGTCAAAACTGCCGAAGAGGCTCTCAAAGGTGCTGCCGATATTTTAGCAGAAGAAGTATCAGAAAAAGCAGAATTGCGTATTTATCTGCGCGAATATCTGATGGATGAAGGCGAATTCGTCTCGCGCATTAAAGATGAGCATCCCGAAGGAAGCACTAAGTTTGAGATGTATCGGAATTATCAGATTCGGGTCAAAAATATTGCGCCGCATAATTTGCTCGCATTACTCCGAGGTGAAAATGAAGGAATCCTGAATTTGGATGTCTCCTTCGATGAATCATTTGTGTTGTCTTATCTGGAGTCGCAGGAAATTAAGACGAAGGTGCCAGCAGTGCGACAGTTCTACCAAGAAATGCTCAAAGATGGGTTTAACCGTCTGATCAAAACTTCTCTAATTACAGAAGTGCGTACTGATAGAAACACTTACGCCGATCTGGAATCAATCAAGACGTTTGAAACCAATCTGCGCGAGTTGTTACTGTCTTCTCCTGCGGGGATGAAGCCGACATTGGCGATCGATCCAGGATTTCGCAGTGGTTGCAAAGTTTCTGTGCTTTCGGAAACTGGGAAATTTTTGGAATACCACGCTATTTTCCCACATCAAGCCGCCGCACAGCGCACTCAGGCTGCTAACACGGTCAAAAAGCTGATTGAAAAGTACAATATCCAGCTGATCGCCATTGGGAACGGTACAGCTTCCCGCGAGACAGATGAGTTTGTCTCGGAAGTTTTGACGACGATCGATCGCCAACCGATTAAAGTGATGGTGAACGAGTCTGGTGCATCGATTTATTCGGCTTCTGATGTTGCGATCGCAGAATTTCCCGATCTCGATATTACCGTGCGCGGCGCTATCAGCATCGGTCGCCGTTTGCAAGACCCCTTAGCCGAACTGGTGAAGATAGATCCAAAGTCGATCGGCGTCGGACAATATCAGCACGATGTCGATCAAAAGTTGCTCAAGAAAAAGTTGGATGAAACAGTTGAAAGCTGCGTCAACTATGTCGGCGTAGACTTAAATATGGCATCCAAAGAACTGCTGACTTTCGTTTCTGGGATGACGCCAACCGTTGCCAAAAATATCGTTACCTATCGCAACGAAAATGGCGCGTTCAAAAATCGTCGCGAACTAATGAAAGTGCCAAAATTAGGGCCGAAAGCATTTGAACAAGCGGCTGGTTTCTTGCGGATTCGCGGTGGCGATAACCCCTTGGATAACACCGCCGTCCATCCTGAAAGTTATGGCGTAGTGGAGGCGATCGCATCAGATCTCAATATACCCTTGACTCAAATAACACAAATTCCTGAAAAAATCAAGGCGATCGACCTAAAGAAATATGTCACAGATACCGTTGGTATACCAACACTCCGCGATATCATTTCAGAACTGGAAAAGCCGGGAAGAGATCCACGTGCTGAATTCAAATATGCTACCTTCAAAGAAGGAATTAAGGAAATAACAGACCTCAAAATTGGCATAGAGTTAGAAGGTATTGTCACGAATGTAGCTAACTTTGGCGCGTTTGTCGATATCGGCGTGCATCAGGATGGTTTGGTGCATATTTCCCAATTAGCCGATCGATTCATTCAAGATCCAAAAGATATTGTCAAAGTGGGACAAGTTGTGAAAGTGCAGGTGCTAGAAATAAATGAAAAATTGAAACGAATCAGCTTATCGATGAAAGCAGTTAAACAAGGCTAATTTCGCGAATAAATCGGAATAATCTGGGTGTTGACGATGACCGAAGGGAGTCCAATCAATTTCTCAACCTACACAAACATAGTTGTGCGAGTACCTTTCAGCATTAGCTGAGTGGAGCTCTAAGCGATCGCTCCGGGAATGCGACTTATTTGTTGCCGTTGGCACATCGGGTACAGTATTCCCGGCTGCCAACTTTGTCAGGTCAGCAGCTTACGTCGGTGCTAGGACGATAATAGTCAATCTCGAACCTATAAATCCACCAAATCCATCATTACAGGAGGAATACCTTGGGCGTGCAGAAGAAGTTCTGCCCCGATTGCTGGGAAGCAGGTAGTAGGAAATTCCCATTCCCACTGCCCATTATATCATGGTACGTAGTTGCGCTTTAGCGCTATAAGAGCGCTAAAGCGCAACTACGTACCTATTACCCATTACTACTTCAAGGATACAAACCCCGATCGCTCAGTGCCTGTGCAACCCGACCCACACCCAGCGTATAAGCCGCTACCCGCAGAGGCACCTGCCGCATCTTCGACTGTTTGATCACCTCGTGATAGGCGTGTACCATCAAGCCTTCCATTTCACGGTTAACCCGTTCCTCATCCCAAAATACGTAGGAAAGACCCTGCACCCACTCCAGATAGCTCACCACCACACCGCCAGCATTGGCTAAGATATCTGGCAGCACAGTCACACCCCGCGCCTCCAACGCCAAGTCTGCTGCCAGAGTTACCGGGCCATTAGCCGCCTCTGCTACAAACTTGGCTCGCACTTCATGCACGTTATCTTCAGTTATCTGGTTTTCCAAAGCCGCCGGAATTAAGACATCGCAAGGCAGAGCCAACAATTCAGCATTAGTAACTGGTACGCTTCCAGGAAACCCGGCAATTCTTCTGTTATTCTCGGCTGCATAAACTTTCAAAGCCTGGATGTCCAGACCTTCTGGATTAAATATCCCGCCTGACACATCCGAAACAGCCATAACCTTGGCCCCGGCTTCATCCAGCAATACAGCCGCTGCGCCTCCCACATTTCCAAAGCCTTGGATTACTACCTTTGTACCCGCCAGGGTTTCACCCCGTTCTGCTAAAGCTTCCCGCACGATAATCATCACGCCGCGTCCGGTTGCCATTTCCCGCCCCCTGGAACCACCGATCGAAATTGGCTTCCCAGTTACAATCCCCGGTACGGCGTGACCGACATTCATTGAATAGGTGTCCATCATCCAAGCCATTTCGCGAGCGGAAGTGCCTACGTCTGGCGCTGGAATGTCAACTGAAGGGCCGATATCTTTAATTAATTCGCTGGTGTAACGGCGGGTAATTCGCTCTAATTCGCCGACGCTGTAACGTGCGGGATCGATCGCAATTCCACCCTTAGCACCGCCGTAGGGAATCCCTACCAAGGCGCATTTCCAGGTCATCAGCATTGCCAGCGCTGATATTTCTCGCAGCGTGACAGCCGGATGGTAACGGGTTCCACCTTTGTATGGTCCAAGAACGTCACAGTGCTGCACCCGATGTCCCGCCAGAACCTGAACTTGCCCGTTATCCAGTTTTACGGGAATCGAAACGGTAACAACTTTGCGCGGGTGGCTCATAACCTCCAGCAACCCTTGATCCATTCGTAACTCTTTCGCTGCTTGTTCTAGGTAGCTACAAGCTTGATCGAATGGGCAGATGTGCCCATGGGAAGCAGTTTCAAGCGACAGCAGTGCTTGGTTCATATACTTTTCTCTCGATCGCGGTATCTATGCAAACTAAATATCTATCCGTAGCCTAACCTTGAATTATTGAAAAAATAGCAATTTTGTAAAATTCGTTACATTTTCATATTTAAATAAATGGTAAAGAAACTAGGGGCTAGAGGGAGTGGGGGAGTGGGGGAGTGAGGGAGTGGGGGAGCAATTTTCTTCCCTCTTCCCTCTTGCCTAGCCCCTAGCCCCTAACCCCTAGCCCCTTCTTTTGACTTTTGACTTCCCCTAGCCCCTGCTAAATGTCAAAATCTTACTACCAGCTTGCAACCGCGCCACCAAGTCATTTGACAAAAATGAGAAATTGTGGTAATGGGGTGCCTACCAAGACCTTTTCACTGGCTTTCCCAGAGGACATCTGTCATAGTTATGGCAAAACGCTACGTCCGAGTTCAAACTGCAAAGGGACAGATTTACTACGGTTTATTGCAATTAAACCGCAGCGTTACCCTGCTTGATGCGCCACCCTGGTTGCAAGGACAACCGACTGACTCAGAGTTAAAACCAGATACTTATCAAATTTTGGCTCCTTGCGCTCCCTCTAAAGTGGTCGCAGTGGGGAAAAATTATGCAGACCACGCAAATGAGATGGGAACAGATGTCCCCACAGAACCGCTGTTATTTCTCAAGCCATCGACAGCGGTAATCCCGATCGATGGTCCCATCTGGTATCCCTCTGAGTCGCAGCGGGTAGATTATGAAGGTGAGTTGGCTTTGGTGATTGGAGAGCGTTGCATTGATTGTACGCCGCAGCAAGCGCAAACAAAAATTTGGGGTTACACGATCGCTAATGATGTTACAGCACGAGATTTACAAAAGCGAGACAGTCAATGGACAAGGGCCAAGGGTTTCGATACGTTCTGTCCTCTGGGGCCGTGGATTGTCCGCGAATTGAGTCCGGGTGCTAGGTTGCAGACCTTTTTAAACGATAATCGAGAGCCGGTGCAATCTGCCCAGATCGATGAGATGGTGTTTGGGCCCGATCGCTTGGTGTCTTATATCAGTCAGGTGATGACGCTGCTACCTGGGGATGTGGTGTTGACCGGCACCCCAGCGGGGGTTGGGCCAATGCAGGTGGGCGATCGCGTCCGCATTGAAATTGAGGGCATCGGTTATCTAGAAAATACAGTCGTGGCACGGCCCTTAATAAACCGCACCAGTCCCCCTAACACTACCCTTAATTCCTAGCGCACTTGCATATAAACAGCTTCAGAAATCGTGGGAATCTCTGCATAACGGCCTAGCAGCGTCTGCACCACTGAATAAATAACTGCCGCCACCACCCCCAGAAAGATTGTATTTGTCAGAATTTCCCTCACAAATCCTCCCACGATCGGAGCCAGAATAAAACTCAGAATTAAACCGCACAGAGACAGAAGGATGTCAATTAAAATCGCCTGCATAGTGTTGAAGCGAATAAAGTGACTGATGTTCTCATTTCTTACTACCAGAAAAAACAATAGAAAAAAGAGAATCAGGGAGCCAAAAGGTAGAGAGTAGGAAAGCAAGTATATTTGCAGTAAAGGTTGTAGCGGCAACAGGATTATTTGTAAATCAGGAAACTGTTTAAAAAAAGGTCCGCTAAACCTAATTATCACCTCCATAAGTGGCATTAGATAAGCTAGGCAAGCAAAAATCCTGTCTGGAACAGTCGTAGATCCCCGCAAAGTCATCAGTCCATTCTCCTATTAGTTATAGTTTCTAATAAGCTCAGCATAGCGCAGTTGCCGAAGCTCGGCTGACCCCCTACAGCTTTAAGTCCACCCAAAGTTTAGGCTGGGAAGTTATATCAAATCCGTTTGTATTGGATTATTATTCATTCTTCCCCCCTCGCCGCGACCCTGGGGCCTAAACAAATCCGATGTAACCGGAAAGGATATTATGTGAACTACCCACCGAATCGTCGGAGTACCGACTCGCTTCGTGGGCTTCTGCAATCATAGGCGAGTGCCCCAACTTGGACTTTCGTCCTCGCTTTGGTCTTACCTCCCCTCCTACAGCAGAGACGGCTGAACCTTCCGCATGCGAGCATTCTGATTCCCTCTACCCTAATATTTGTTGCTGCGTTTCCATCGCGATCGTGATGAGTTCCGCAGTGAGGACAAATCCATTCCCTCACGTCTAGCGACATCTCAGTGACCTCCTCCCGACGCTAATTGCTAAGGCAATATAGCGCGGGCTTCCCCATATCACTATGAGGCTTTCCTGTTTCTACGGTCGGCTCTAGATACCTTTTTAGGAGTATCCTCGATGACCTCTTCCTCCACAGGCAGCTTGACCCCCAGTCCGAGGGCTGCAAGTCCACGTTGTTCGACTACCATAGCCGCAGCAACGTCCCTATCAGTTACAAACCCGCAATTAAAACATTCATGCACTCGTTGAGACAATTCTTTTTTACCAGTAACTACACCACAATTAGGGCATATTTGACTGGTAAAATTAGCATCAACTTTCTCAAAATAGACATCTCGTTTCCAAGCGACGTGCTTTAATACTTCTAGAAAACCACCAAAGCCAGCATCAAGAGTGTGCTTACACAACATCCCCCTGGACATAGCTTTTAAGTTTAAATCCTCAGCAAATATTATCTGGGCTTGAGCACAAAGATGGTGAGCTACTTGATAATGAAAGTTTTTCCGAGTGTTGTAAATATGTTCATGAAGTCTAGCTACTTTTTGAATAGCTTTAAGTCGATTTTTAGACCCTTTCTGTTTTTTCGATAATCTTCTTTGTAGCCATTTAAGCTTACTTTGAAGTTCCCCAAAAAACTTTGGTCTAGCAATTAATTCCCCTTGAGAAGTAGCAATAAATTTCTCAAGCCCCAAATCAATTCCTAGGGAATTTCCTTGAGGCTTTGTCGAAGGTATTTTAACATCTGATTGAAGGCAAATTACAGCATACCAACCAGAGGCTTTTTTAACTACCTGGACTTGTTTAACAATAAATCCATCAGGAATAGGGCGGTGCAGATTAATTAGAACGCCCCCTATCTTTGGTAGTTTAATCTGAGCCCCCGTAATTGGGTTTTCCTTAAACTGAGGAAAATTCATGGACCGCAACTGACCAGATTTTTTAAACCTAGGAAAACCAAAACTCCTTTTCCAGAAAAAATTAAACGCTTTATCCAAACGACCCATAACCTCTTGCAATACCTGAGACTGAACTTGTTTAAGTTCTGGGTATTGCTTTTTAGCTTGACTTAAGGCTTTTTTCTGTTTATAGTAGTCAGGAAAGGGCTGGTCAGCAGGGATAATATATTCATAATGAAGACTACAAGCATTAACCTGACACTTGCGAGAATTTATCCATTCTTTTCGTTCTGCCAAGGCGTAATTATAAACACATCGACAGATTTCTAGCCAGTCAAGCAATTCTTTCTCTTGACTGGCATCAGGATAAATTCGATAGCAGTAATTTAGGTTTAACACTTCTATCATTTGAACACTTCTGGTCTAGATCATAAAACACTTAGGGAATAAGTGTCAATCCCTAGAAGTTATTATTTGTCAATTTTCGTGGCATCGAGCCACTCAATTGACCCGCCTTTCATCCCGTCGCTAAAACATTGCGGGTACTCACCTGCGGTTCGATATACCCCGCTCGTTTATAGCGCGGGGCTTCTCGGCGGACAGCTAACCTGATAGAAACAATTAGAGCAAAGCAAGGTTTTCGGGAGATCGTGTAAGATCGTACAGACCTTAACGAATGGGTATACAAACCCTAGCTGCTACAGGAGAGTCGCTGAAAATCAGCTAACTCTCCCTGCTAATCTTGATTAAGCGAGGTTGTCAGCACCCCCGGAATCGACCCCGCATTGAATTCCTTATTTTGGTTTCGTAGAGATTTGCCCCGTGACTCATACTAACTTAGACTTCTTAGCCCAGACCGATCCAGTAGTTGCAGAATTTATGCAGCAGGAACTACAGCGCCAACGCGATCATCTGGAGCTGATTGCCAGCGAAAACTTTACGTCGGCGGCTGTTTTGGCAGCACAGGGTTCTGTTTTAACTAACAAGTACGCAGAAGGTTTACCTGGTAAGCGCTACTACGGCGGCTGCGAGTTTATCGATAAAATCGAGCAGCTGGCGATCGATCGCATAAAACAGCTGTTCGGCGCTGCCCATGCCAACGTACAACCCCATTCTGGCGCACAAGCAAATTTTGCCGTCTTCCTATCCTTGCTGCAACCGGGCGACACGATTATGGGAATGGACTTGTCCCACGGAGGACACCTCACCCACGGTTCGCCAGTGAACGTATCCGGGAAGTGGTTTAAAGTTTGTCAGTACGGCGTTAGTCGCGAGACAGAACAATTAGACTATGACCAAGTTCGGGAACAAGCGTTGCAACATCGTCCCAAACTGATTATCTGCGGCTACTCGGCTTATCCCCGCGTCATCGAATTTGATAAGTTCCGCAGCATCGCAGATGAAGTCGGTGCCTACCTGCTAGCCGACATCGCCCACATTGCCGGATTGGTTGCTACAGGACATCACCCCAACCCCCTCCCCCACTGTCATGTCGTCACCACCACCACCCACAAGACTTTGCGCGGCCCCAGGGGTGGTTTAATTATGACCAACGACCCGGAACTGGGCAAGCAGTTCGATAAAGCAGTTTTCCCCGGCACCCAAGGCGGGCCGCTGGAACACGTTATTGCCGCCAAAGCAGTTGCTTTTGGAGAAGCCCTCAAGCCGGAATTTAAAACTTATTCGGCACAAGTAATTAAAAATGCCCGCGCTTTGGCTACCCAACTCCAGCAACGCGGCTTCAAAATTGTTTCTGGTGGGACAGATAATCACCTGCTGCTAATTGACCTGCGCTGCATCGGCATGACCGGCAAACGCGCTGACCAACTTGTGAGCCAAGTTAACATTACGGCTAATAAAAATACCGTTCCCTTCGATACAGAGTCGCCTTTCGTCACCAGCGGCTTGCGGCTGGGTTCGCCAGCAATGACCACACGCGGTATGGGAGAAGCTGAGTTTATCGAGATTGCCGATATAATTGCCGATCGACTCCTGAATCCCGAAGACGAGGCAGTTGGCCAAGAATGTCGGAGTCGGGTGCGATCGTTGTGCGATCGCTTCCCCCTCTATCCTCACCTCAACATACCAGTACCCGTCCTGGTTTAGCGCCTATGAAATCTTTCTCGCCCGAACTTGCGGATTGTTGGCAGGAACAGTGAAGTCTGGAAATGTAGTAGACTCTGCCTGACACTCTTTTGTCGCACTTCCTACTGATTTTCAGATGCCTTACGCCTACCATCTGATTGCCTTCGCAGTCTCAGCCGTTGTTGTCCTCTGGAGTACGCCAGCTGTCAACAAATTTGGCCTCAAAAGCGGACTTTTCGACATACCGGACAAACGAAAAGTCCACCAGCACCCGATGGTGCGCTTGGGAGGCGTGTCTATCTTTGCCGGAACTCTGATCGCACTTTTAGTCGTTTGGTGGTCTGGAGGCTTTCTAGACGCCCGTGGCCAGATTCTTCCCCCAGACGAAGAGTATGAAATCTGGGGAGTCACACTTGGAGGTCTGGCCTTTTTCCTCATTGGCTTAGCAGATGACTTGTTTGGCTTATCGCCCTTCACGCGGTTGCTGATGCAGACGATCGTCGCCAGCATGGCTTGGAAGGCTGGTGTCCAAATTGAATTTCTCTCTATGCCCTTTCAGGACGCACTGCCTTTGCCAGTTTGGATCGGTCTGCCGATCACGGTACTCTGGCTGGTAGGTATGGTCAATGCCACCAACTGGATAGATGGTCTAGATGGGTTAGCCGCTGGGGTGTCTGGTATTGGTGCCTTCGTGATGCTCATTGTTTGTTTGTTTATGGGTCAACCAGCAGCAGCGTTGATTGCGGCAGCTTTGGCTGGTGCGCTGTTGGGATTTCTGCGCTATAATTTCAACCCAGCCCAAATCTTTATGGGGGATGGAGGTGCGTACTTTGTGGGCTTTACCTTGGCTGGCGTTGGGGTGATCGGTTTGGTAAAAACTACAGCTTTCACTTCTTTCGTTCTGCCTTATGTGATTTTAGCAGTGCCACTTTTGGATATGTCAGCTGTAATTCTCGATCGCCTCCGTCACGGTAAGTCACCTTTTCTTGCCGATAAACGACATCTCCATCACCGACTGCTGAAAGCTGGTCTATCCCATCGCTTGACGGTATTGTTTATTTATTGTTTGACTTTGTGGGCGGGTAGTTTAGCTTTGGCTTTTGCTGGCATACCTCATGGGCTAATCTATGCTTTAGGTGCAACTTTGCTGCTGGCTTACACTAGCTGGAAAGTCTGGAAGTACATCGAAACGATGAAGGAAGAAGGATGAAGGATAAAAATTATGTCCTGTTCCTAAAAAGTTGGTCAAAGTTATCCAATCTCTGCGTCTTTTCCCTAATCCCTATTTTCTTTTGACTTTTGACTTTTGACTTTTGACTTTCTAGTCCCTCAAAAAAATGACCGCTGAAATTATTTGTGTCGGAACGGAGTTACTGCTGGGTGATATCCTCAATAGCAATGCCCAGTACTTAGCTCAGCAATTAGCTCAGTTGGGCATTCCTCACTACTACCAAACGGTTGTAGGAGATAACCCAGAACGTCTCAAACAAGTACTGGCTATTGCTTGCGATCGGGCCTCCATTCTCATCTTCACCGGCGGTCTTGGCCCGACTCCCGATGACCTGACCACGGAAACGATCGCAGAATTTTTCGGCGTCCCTTTGGTGGAACGACCGGAAATTGTGGAAGATATCGCCCAAAAATATGCCCGACGCGGACGTCAGATGACTCCCAGCAACCGCAAACAAGCCTTAATTCCTCAAGGTGCAGAAATTTTAGCCAACCAATGGGGAACTGCACCCGGTATGATATGGCAACCCCGCACTAATCTAACCATCCTCACCTTTCCAGGCGTCCCCTTTGAAATGCAGCGAATGTGGCAGGAAATCGCTGTACCTTATCTCAAAAGCCAAGGCTGGGGCAAGGAAATCATCTACAGCCGGATGTTAAGATTCTGGGGCATTGCCGAAGCGGCATTGGCCGAAAAAGTTGCTTCTTTCCTCAACCTGCAAAATCCTACCGTTGCGCCTTATGCAAGTCAAGGTGAAGTGAAACTTAGGGTATCGGCTAAAGCTGCATCTGCTACATTAGCTAACGAAATAATTTCGCCAGTCGAACAACAATTGCGCCAAATTGCCGGAATGGACTACTACGGTGCGGATAGCGACAGCCTAGCTTCAGTGGTGGGTCAGCTGCTGTCAGAATTCGATGAAACCCTCTCGGTGGCAGAATCCTGCACTGGCGGCAGTCTCGGTAGTATGCTGACTTCTGTCCCCGGAAGTTCTAATTATTTCCTGGGAGGGATTATTTCTTATGATAATGCGGTAAAAATATCCCTATTGGGCGTTAATCCAAACGATTTAGATCGAGTGGGCGCGGTGAGCGAAACGGTGGCGAAGCAAATGGCTGTTGGTGTGCTGGAGCGCCTCTCGACAACCTGGGGATTGAGTATTACGGGAATTGCAGGCCCAGGCGGCGGTACGGAAACTAAGCCGGTGGGTCTGGTCTACATCGGTCTGGCTGGGCCTAACAACCTGGTAAAAAGTTTCGAGCATCGCTTTAATTCCCTACAAGACCGCTCTTTGATTCGCCACATTAGCACTTGTACCGCTCTCGACCACCTGCGACGGGATCTTTTGTCCAGATAATTGAAAATTTATTAACAATCCTTAACCTTGCCGGATTATTTGTTATCATAAAGTAAAGCACTCAATCCCCAGGAGTACTTCTCCAGAAAATTTTTTGTATATTACAATACAAAAAAAGGGATTTTTGAGTAACCAAAACCGCAGACCTAATACTGGGTGTTTCGCCCCTGGGCGCAAGACTTAGACCGTATGGAAGGAGTTGTCTGTTCAATGGACTTTATCGAAGATATACTGGAAACGCTAAAGGAATTGGCACGTAGAATCATCGAAGCGCTGCTAGGCCCAGAGATGCAACCCGAACCCGAACCTATTCCCATTCCTGTCCACGAACCAGGTCGTCGCCGCTAGTCTGTCTGGATTGAATTACGCCATTGCACAAGCTAAGTATTTTGGTATTGCATGGCCCCAATCTTAACCTTTTGGGACAACGAGAACCGGGGGTTTATGGCCGCGTAACCTTAGATGAAATAAACCGCCTGCTAGAAAAAGAAGGGCAGGCGCTAGAGGCTGATGTGACGGCTCTACAGTCGAATCACGAAGGCGTTTTAGTGGATGCTATTCATGAAGCTTTAGGGCGTCATCAAGGAATTTTGATTAACGCTGGCGCGTATACGCATACCAGCGTAGCCATTCGCGATGCTCTAGCAGGCGTTACCCTTCCCACTGTAGAGGTTCACCTAAGCAACATCTACCGCCGTGAGGAATTTCGGCATCATTCCTGGATTGCAGCAGTTGCGATCGGGCAAATTAGTGGTTTTGGGGCCGAAAGTTATCGCTTGGGACTGCAAGCCCTAGTTTACCACCTCAGACAATCCCCGACATCGGGTTAGAATGGCGTTTCTTCCACAGAAACGTTATTAACATAAAAAAAATTAATGCGGTACTCTCTATTAAGCAGATTTCGCGGTGCCCTGCTAGGCGCTGCTATAGGAGAAATTTGGGGCGCTTACGGTGAGTCGTGGCAGCTGGGGGTAAAACAACCTTCTGGATTGCCGTCTAGCTGGGGGCGGTTGGTGGTTCGCGGCACCGAAGGCTTGATTCGGCAAGGAAAGTTGGATTTAGCAGATTGGGGCGAACCTTCCTTCGGGAAGCGACCCTTGACGGAAAACGGTAAGGCTTACGAAGAAGCAAGTTTTTCAGGATATGCTTCGCCCAATACAGACGAAACATACACCAAATATGACCACAAAAGCGCAGCAGGTTCGGGGATCGTTGCGACTGTGCCGGTAGCTTTATTTTTTCACGAAGATGAAGCTAAACTGCGACAAAATTTACAGCAGGTGGCAGATGTGTGGCAGGATGACTCTGTATTAAAGGATGGCACTTTAGCGATCGGGTATGCGATCGCACTCGCCCTCAAAGAAAGACTCGACCCTGCTACTTTGATTCCTGAAACCCTGATCTATCTTGATGTTGAGACGCCACTGGTGCAGCAACTCAGACAAGTCCAAACCTTGTTAGAAGATGGTGCTGGGTTAGAAACTACTTTGGGAACTCTAATGCCGCGTCAGTCAGCACCGCGTCCCAATGCTGCGATCGCCTTGGCTTTTTACTGTTTCTTAAGTACACTGGAAGACTTGCGCCTATCTGTTGTCCGCGCAGCTCGTTGTCCGCAACCGGAAATTACCATAGCTCTAACAGGTGCTTTATCTGGAGCCTACAATAGTATAGCTGGGATACCAGTAGGATGGCGTCTGGCACTGGGCAAACAAAAGGACGATAATTCCCCTCTGGCGACACTCTGGGGAGTAAATTCCGAAACCGAGCTATTGAGATTGGCAGCTCGTCTTCTGGCAGCTTGGTCTGGTGTTTGCGATGCAGAAAAGTTCCTCATTGACACCAGCCTTGTTTCAGCTGTTGCTGCTCCTAAAGTTATCAAGCCGCGCTAAAAATATATTGGTGATGAGTCATTAGTCATCATTTATGAGCAACTGACAACTGACTTTTGACGACTGACAACTGACTTTTGACGACTGACAATTGACTTTTGACGACTGACAACTGACTTTTGACGACTGACAACTGACTTTTGACAAATGACAACTGAACAACCTCAACTTTCACCCACCGGCGCTATCCAAAACCTGCCGCAGATGGCACCTGGAACCTGGTTTGAATATCCCATCAAGGTACAACCCCACCATACCGACTATTCAGGCAATGTTTGGCACGGTTCGTATATTACCTGGATGGAAGAGGCGCGGGTGGAATGCTTGCGATCGATCGGCGTTGAATTTGCCGACTTGGTAGCCTTGGGTTGCGATTTGCCAGTAGTAGAGCTTTCCGTGCGATATCATCGACCTTTGCGAATGGGAATGACAGCAATAGTCAAGGCGCAGATGGCAGATATCGACGGCGTGCGACTGAATTGGGATAACCAAATTCAGTCTGTAGATGGCGAAGAACTATATGTGACGGCGCGGGTAACTTTAGTGGCGGTTGACAGGGAAAAAGGCAAAATTATGCGCCAATTGCCACCCGCTGTCAAGGATGCCTTAGCTCGACTTTCCGTTTAAAAGGCCACTCTTGTGGGGCGGTCATCCTCCTGCGTCTGTTACCTAAAAAATTCGTGTTCTTATTCTTATCTGCGTTCATCTGCGTTCATCTGTCTTCATCTGCGGTAAAAATTTAACCAAGGATAAAAACAGACAATTTTATGATATCACTCTTACACTAACAATGCTACCGGACATGATATCACCTATCAGTAACGAATTGCCAAACAGTTTGCGGAATATGAATTATTTGCTGCCAAAGTTCTTGAGGGGCAATTCCAAAGGCTAATTGCAAAATTAGCACAATTATGGCAATTGAAATAGCTGTACTTAAAGTTGCTTTCACTACTTTGAACAACCAGGTGAATACCAATCCAGATACAATTATGGCAGCAATCGAAATAATCAAACTTAGTGACATAGTTTTATTTTATTATATCGAATTGGCTATCTCAAAAACTAATGACTGACTACTACTATTGTAATTGCTCTCTTACCCAAGCGCGAAATGCTTTCATTGTTGGACTTCTTCCTGCGGTTTGACTCTGCTTAACATATTGGGTAATTATTTCAGCAATTGGTAATCCAGGAAAGTTCGGGCTGATGTTGGACTCAACATATTTTTTATCTTGCAGCAAGTAGATTTTTAACTCTCGTCCATCATATCGCCATAATTCGGGAACGCCTAAAGCTTGATAGCTGTTGAATCGCACGCGAGAATCGCTGGTATTGTCAATTTCAAGCGCCAAATCCGGTGGTGGATCTACTGTTAAGTCTATCTCCGTTTTGCCTCTCATAACTGGTTCGTTCTCGATGTAGAAACAATCGTCAGGCTCTACACCACTTTGCATATCTTCCCGTTTGAAGGTTGAAGAAGCAAAACACTCACAATCAATGTCGAGTTCTTCCAGAAGCAGTTTAATTAAATCGCTAATTATTGATTTTGCTCTTTCATGTTTTGGCAGCGGCATTTTTATTTCCAAAATTCCATTGTTATAGGCAATTCGCGCAGCATAACCTTCTGCCATCGACTGAAGGATGTTTTCAAACATCTCCCAGCTAACATTTTCCATCTGCACTGTGTTACCGGGTGGAACAATTAATTGTTTCAGGTCAAAAACTACAGGCTTAATTTCAGTTTTCATTTTTGTAATGGATGTTGTTGATGGTTCGATCTTATCGAATTTAATAAGATATTGCCATCCTGGGTTCGATACTTTGAATATCTGACGAATTACCTCGTTAAAATCAGCGATCGCACCTTGGTAATCTCTTCTCCCCAACCTTTCCAATCCTCGGTTATAGAAATGTTCTGCCATTTTTTGATTAATTAGGATTTTCGGTTCTTGAGCCGAACAAGCCGCCATTAATCCGCTAATGGCAGCAGAAATTGCTAAGGTAGCGATCGCTCTGACAATCCAATCCATTTTAACGAACTGAAATCATGCGCTCTTCCATCATCTTACTCGCTTCCAGCACTTCCTGTCTTGCCCACTTATCGGCTGCGATAATATCTGCTAACGATGGATTTGTGCGATTATCGGATTGGTGGCGATCGCACGTCCGCTCAATCAATCTCGGAATATCCAAAAACCCGATCTTCTCTTCCAAAAATAACGCCACTGCTTGTTCGTTCGCCGCATTCAACACAGCAGGCATCGAACCACCCGCACGACCGACTGCATAAGCCAACTGCATACAAGGATATTTTTGATGATCCGGTTCCCTAAAAGTTAAACTTCCAGCTTTCACCAAATCTAAACGTTCCCAATCTGTGTAAATTCGCTCCGGCCAAGACATAGCGTAAAGCAATGGCAAACGCATATCAGGCCAACCCAACTGCGCTAAAACAGAAGTATCTTGTAACTCAATTAAAGAGTGAATAATACTTTGGGGATGGATAACAATATCGATGTTGTCGTAATCCAAACCGAAGAGGTAATGAGCCTCAATCACTTCCAACCCCTTATTCATCAGGGTGGCAGAATCGACAGTGATTTTGCGACCCATCGACCAGTTAGGATGCTTCAGCGCGTCTGCAACTTTAACTTCTGCCAACTTCTCAACCGGCCAATCCCGAAAAGCACCGCCAGAAGCTGTCAGCAGAATTCGCCGCAACCCGCCAGGGGGAACACCCTGGAGACACTGAAAAATCGCAGAATGTTCAGAATCTGCTGGTAATAGCTTAACACCGTGTTTCTCTACCAAAGGTATAACGACCGGCCCACCAGCAATCAAGGTTTCCTTATTTGCCAAGGCGATATCTTTGCCAGCTTCGATCGCAGCAATGGTAGGTAGCAACCCCGCACAGCCTACAATACCCGTAACCACGGATTCCGCATCGCCGTAGCGTGCCACCTCAATGACTCCGGCTTCTCCAGCCAGTAAGATAGGTTGGGGGTCGAGGTCAGCAAGCGCCTCTTTCAGTTCGGGTAACTTATCTTCTTCGCAGATAGCCGCAATTTCCGGTCTAAACTGCCGGATTTGCTGAGCCAGCATCGCCACATTGCGTCCAGCTGCCAACCCCACAAGCCGAAACCGATCGGGATACTGAGCGACGATATCCAGCGTCTGAGTGCCAATAGAGCCGGTGGAACCAAGAAGTGTAATCGCTTTCACAATTGTTTAAGAATTAACCGCAATTTTACTATACGCTTCCTGGAACATAAATTAGCGATCGACGATTCTTGCTTGACTTATGTTGATGTTTGTGGTAACTATCTCGTCGCACCTGGAGCAGTTAGCGCAATTTGTTTTCAAAATAAGCTTTGGCGTAATCGTAATAAACTATTATTGGTTAGATATATTCATCCACTTAATTTAGCTTTATTTCACGTGGACATCTTACTTATCCTGGCTGAAGTCAGCCTCCTGATTTTAGCTTTCTTCCTGTTTAACTGGCTGCTTGGAATTATCCTCAAGCAGATGAGCAAAGTTCCTTTGATCGAGGCGAAAGTTCAGAAAATCATCGCCCAACGCCGGAATATCAGCCGAATTTTGTATTTTACCTGTGGGGCGCTGTGTATCCTCATCATCGGCGTAAATGGGGTAGTGATTTATCAAGGCAAAAACGTTGAGGAATTCCAACTAAACTTAATTGGCAGTATTCCCACTCAATTCTGGATAACACTAATCGCTGGGATCTCCAAAAGTATTATCCTTCTGATGCTAGTTAAATATACCATACCCCCCCTGCACCGTTTCCTAGACTTTGCCTGCGTTCGCGCCCAGAATTTTGACGATATTGAGGCTAATGATGAGAGCATCGCAGATTTTTTTAACTTCCTCAAAACTAACATCATCATTATCATCTGGGTATTAGCTGGTATCCTATCCGCCCAATTTTTAGAAGTTCCAGAAGTTTTGACGAATTATCTGTACATTGGTTTAAAAGCCTATGTTATTACGGTAATTGGTTTACTGATTATCAGAGCCGTCGCTGCGATGATTGATACCATCGATTACCTCGCTACCAAACACTCCAGTCCGAACAACCTCCTCCGGTTCTACCATCGTCTCCATCACCTAGTTTTATTGTTTAAAAAATGTCTGGAGTACGTCATTTATGTTAGCATAGCGACTATCGTTGTTCGGCAAATAGATTTCCTCGCTTGGACGGCTGTTTACGGTTCCATAATCCTTAAAATTATTGCCATTTTCTTCTTCAGCGGTGTTTTGATCGAAATCGTCAACACAATCCTCGAAGATTTAGTCCTGAAAAGCGAAGATTTAAGTGAGTTACGAAGAAAGAGACGGCTGACTATCATCCCCTTATTCAAGAGTATCCTGAAATACCTCATCTACTTCAGTGCGGGTATTTCTATCCTAAAGCTGATTGGCGTCGATCCAACCCCTATATTAGCGGGTGCGGGCATCATCGGTCTAGCAGTTGGTTTTGGGGCACAGAACCTCGTCAATGATATAGTTTGTGGATTTTTTATCCTGTTTGAAAACTATTATTTAGTAGGTGACTTTATCGAGGTTTCTCAAGCATCTGGATTTGTGGAAGCGATCGACCTCAGAACCACTCGCATCCGACATCCCAACGGTAAACAACACATTATCCGTAATGGGGAGATTAAGGATATTGTCAACTACTCTAAGGGGTATATCTACGCAGTAGTGGAAGTAGGTGTTGCCTATGGCTCCAATCTCGATCGTGTATACGAGATTCTAGAAGAATTGGGAAAACAGGTACAGAAAAATTACCCAGAAGTACTGGAACCGACGCGGGTGGATGGGTTGGAAAGGTTCGGGGAGTCTGAACTGTTAATTCGCACTATCACGAAGGTAAAACCGGGCAACCATTTCCAAATTGAACGAGCGCTGCGTAAAATGATCAAAGATAAGTTCGATCGGGAAGGGATTGAATTCCCCGATTCCTCAAGTGTAGTAGTTTTGAACAATAAGCAAGACAATCAAAACTCCCAACTCGAAAATTGAATCACCCTAGTACTTCTGCGAACAAAATCTCCAAGGGTATTCCTTTATAGCAGCAAGCAGATTTGCGTGGGGCACATTTAGACGAGGCAGACTTGCAAGGCGCAAACTTGGGGAGGGTAAATCTGCGGTCTCCCTCCAGATTTAAAGGGTCGGGGGGCAAAACCTTGGTTTTTTCGTAAGTCCTGTAAAAGCTACTGGGGTAAAGGTTTTAGCACAAAGGCGATCGCCTGCCTGTTAAGGAGGATACCGATTGCTTTAACTTATGTCAAAATTTAGTGAAATTTCCGGTTGTTCGATTTATCCTTATATGGTAGAGGGTTGCGATCGCTCAGATTGCTGCCACTCCGGCATAGAAGTCGCTTGGTATCTGCCTTGCGACTTGAGTTAAACCATTTTAATTACAAATTAACAAAGGAAATCTACGGTTATGGCACAAGAATCCGCTGCCAGCTTCTTTAAAGCTATCCAGCAAGATGAAGCATTAAAGGCAAAACTCAAAGCAACAACCGATGCAGAAACTTTTGTCAAAATTGCTGAAGAACGTGGCTATCAGTTCACAACTGAAGAACTGCAAATGCAGATCGAACAAATGTCTCCAGAGGAAGTAGCAGCTTTTATTAATCCAGGTGTCGGCCCAAGGCGGCACCTCGTCGCAAGGTAATTTGTGGTTAAGTAGCGTAGGGTGCGTTGCAACGCACCCTACAAAATGCTAACTTTTCCAACTCGTCAAACCTTGTAAAGAAGTTTGCAAATCTTGAGTTAAGTCGGCAACAGCTTTACGACGACTGGAGTGATACTCATCCCATCGAGATGAAACCGATAGAGGTTCTCCCACCGTTATTTTTACCCTTTGCTTACCGAGTTTGGGACGCCCGAAAGGGTTTCCTCCTTTGATTCGAGTTAACATATCCCACAGCAATAAAGTTGTTTCGGCAAACCTCTCTACGGTTGGTTTTTCCAAAACGTATCTGCCTGTCACCGCCACAAAACTTTCTACCAATCTCATGTGCCACATTCGCAAGTTAGCTTCTTCGGCAATGCGATCGGCCAAACCCCGTTCTAGCGGCGATAATGCTTCCAGGTTTTTTATATCTTCCCGATAAATCCAATCCCAACCTGCTTGTTCTAAACGCCGACAGCGATCGATCAAACTGCCTTTAGGCTGGATATTAAAAGACTTTTCTGCCACTTGCAATGCTACGTCAAGCAGGGCCTTGAGTCGGAATGTCAATGCTTCGTTTGCATCCATCGTTGCTAATTCTGGCGGTTTTGGCAGAGTTTGATGATAAAAGCGGGTATAAAAGTCTTCCATCAAAAGTAATATATGTCCGCCCAATCGATGAAGTCTTCGATATAGCAAGGATGAAGGATGAAGAATAGAAGATAAATCTTTATCGATCGCTTCAGATTCATCTTTCATTCCAACAGGCAAACCGCTATCGATTTCCAATTGAGTGAGAAGCTTTTCTAAAGACTGCCAGGGAGCTTCGATATACTTGTACTGAATACCGATCGGCACCATAAAAACTTGTTGCGATCGTCCAGCCTTAAGCAAGTCTTCCACACACCAAAATCCCATTTGAGCAATCCCTGGCTCTAAGGGGCTGATAACTTCATTATGACCGTTAGTGGCTCCTTCTGGAGATGCCATCATGGGGAATTGTGCATTGGCAAATAAATGGCGGGCGGAACGCAAACCCATCCGGTCTACTTTACCTCGATGGATTGGGGTGCCACCTAAGTTGGAATAAAGCCAGCTTACAGATGAGCCTGCCCACAAAGGTATGCCGCGATCGTAAATAAAATGAGCATGAATTGGATAATTCAACGAAACGCCTTGCTGTTTGGCTACTTGCGGCACCAACTTCCAAAGCAAATACGTCAGACTAAGCGGGTCATCGGTACTGGGATGACGAAATGCCATCAAGAAGCGGATTTTATCTGTCTGAAACTGACGGTACATATCGACTAAAACTTCAACATTTTCAGCCTCAATATTGGCGATCGAAGTCTTATATTGCAGCCAAAAGGGTAGTAGCAATTGCGTACCCCGGAGAACTAGGGGGTTGAGCGCTGGTGGAATAAATTCTAACGGCGGTTGAACGTGATTCATAGGGGGGAAGGGGCTAGAAAAGTCAAAAGTCACTCATTCAAAAGTCAAAACTTAAAAGAAAATAGGGCTAGCGGCTAGGGGAAGAGGGAATTACAAATTTCAAATTTAAGATTGCAGATTAAATCTAAAATCTAAAATTCCTTATTCCCAGTTTTGCAATTCAGCAATCCAATTCTGAACCACGGCGACGAGCTGCGATCGCCTTGTTTCAAAGTTGGCAGCAAGCCAAATGAAAGCAATACCAACAATGAGACCGATCGCCCATTTTAAAAACGAGTAGCTATAGTTGAGAATGACTAACTGAACCGTTGCATTAATTAAAAAAGCTACCGTTCCAATATAAAGGAAAGCTCGTACTCTGAAGCCTAATCCGGCAAAAATAACAAAAACACTTAAGATTCCAGAAACCAAACCAGTCCATTGCTCAGTCCATAAAGATATGCCACAAATCAAGCCTATTCCCAGCAGGCGTAGGCTATGACGATTCTCTCTCTGTTCTGGCAACTTTAAAGTACGATCGACTTGAGCAATGTACAGCATAGACAAACCGATAGGGATGACGTACCACAAGGTTTTGGTTAGCTGTAGATCCTGCCAAAACCAGCGATAAATAGCCCAGTCAATTAGCATTAAGCTGAGATAGGTAAATCGGATATTTTCTGCTTTTTTAGCCAGCCATAAATAAAAAGCAGCGACAGTTATTAAATTTATTGAGTTAATAACTAAACTCGTTACTAATACAGTTAATCCCGGCAATGCTGCTGCTGAATACTTCCAGGGATTTACAGGCCAACCCCAATTTCGCCAAGGTAAAATGTAGAGAATCAAGGCAATAGCAGAGGCGATCGGACCCAACCAAGCATCTAATACGCTCAGTTGTGGCAAAACTAATCGAGCATATACACATACTCCGGCAACTTCGATTAATCCCAAATACACCCAATCGCTAGGATTAAATCTAGTGGACTGATAGCGTCCTTGTACTATGGCGTAGGCGGCTAACAACAAACTCACAGTAATGCCAAGTGCTGTCAGACGCGGCTGGGTGCCAATTCCCATTGATGCCGTACCGAACATCAAGGAACCCCCCAATGCCCAGTGAATGTGAGCGGTATAGACGATTTGGGTCCTGGTAAGGCGTAGATATGGCTCCAACCATTGCGCTAGTAAACGATAGACAAAAGCGATCGCAAAAGCGACTACCGCCAACACAGTTAACCCATCTGCTGGGTTACCTCGCGGCGATTGGAGCATTTGATAAATTACCAGTTCATATAAGGATAGAGAAACACCCGCCAGCGACAAATACTGTAGTGTCTTCCACTGAGGAATTTTCCTCCCTACACCAAGCCCAACTATTGACGCGCCAAGTACAAGCACTCCTGTCCAATAATTGAAATTACTTGCTCGTAGCGCTACGCCAAATAAGGCATAAAGTAGGGGCAAAATCCGAATACTGCTTAAAGCAGATGGATGCCGTTTTGTCCACAATGCAGCGACAATTAAGATGATCGGTGCGATCGCAATATTGGCTCTAGCTAGTTCCAGGTTAGAACCGCCGCCCAGTGTAACTCCCTGTGCTACCAATAGCTCAAATGCCCAAGCTAGAGTATAAATAGATAAATTATTGGGATTTGGGAAACTGCGATAGAGATTTGCCCCCATCAACAAAACAGCAGTTGTTAAATAGGCAACTCCGCCTGGGAAAATATGCCAATAAACTCCCAAGGATTGAAGTGAGAATAATAGCAGTTCCAGACTGCACAGCCCGATCGCCCAAATATCGACTGCCCGTACATAAAGAAGAAACAAAGAAGGAGAAGTTTTTTCTCGATCGCCCGCTATCTCAGCTTGGGCTGCTTTTACAGAACGTTGAATTAGCAAGCTTCGCAGCAACCACAAAATATTGATCGCGATCGCAAAAGCAACAAACCAACCCGCTATCGACAGTGGCAAAAATCCAGGTACGCCCTGCCATAAGCTGAAGGCAAAGAAACTCAGCCCAAATCCGACAGTAATTAATGCTACTGCAAGATGCTGCAAATATCGCGTATTTACCAACATTAAGATGGTGGCAATGCCCAAACCGACTAACCTAGCTATGGGTATTTGCAGCGTTAGGATTTGCACCATACCCAAGGCAACTACGCTTAATCCGCTGGCTACTTCCCGCCGCGATGTTGTAGTTTGACTGGCAACGAAGGTGAGTGTTACGGGTGACATTAACCACAACATTTTCCAAATGGAATCGCTGTAGAGATCGGCAACAAATAAAAAATAACTCAGTCCAGCTAGGCTTAATCCTATGTACCAAGCGCTGCTTCTAGCAGCTGATATTTTTACGGGACGATCGGTTTCTTCTCTTTTCTTGTTGTCGATGCTAAATAACAACTCGACAACCGTCACGGCTAGTAAAATTGTTGCCCACATTTCTCGGTTGAGAGCTGGCGAGAAGTAGTTTATGCCAGATGTAAGTGTCAGGATGGCGCTGATGTGGGTTAGGTACACCACGATAGTTCTGGGGTTTCGCCAGCTGACAATGCCCAGGATTACGCTGGAAGCGAGCAAATTGAGCGATCGCAACAAGGGATTGGCTATGCTAATCAAAGTAAAAATCAATCCAAACGAAAGCGCGATCGCTTCACCAAATTCAGCCAGTTCTGACTTTTGGCGGCGATAGAGCCAGTCTGTAAGTACTACTATGCAGATAAGGTAGGGAAATATCACCACGCTCAGCAGCGCATAAGGATTCTCCTGAGAATTGCTCAGCTGAATTGCCGTGTTAATCAGCCACTGCTGATTTTGTGGTGGAATCAAGCGCGAAAATAACCAAATTGCTTGCAATGCGATCGCTAAAATGGCTACTAAATCGACTCGCAGCCAAAATCGTTGCAAGCGACTCCAAAAAAACCACAAGCCTAATCCACTAACTGCGATCGCCTGCCAAGCCGGATCTGCCCCCACTGCCACTAGCCAGCCTAAAAGTAACAAGCCACCACCTATTCCCTCCCAATTCGATGCGGAAAATGGAGGTGAGACGGTTAATGGAATGGGGTTTTGCTGAGATAACCAAGCCAGAAGCCAACCGCAAATCCCTATAGCTAAGCCGATCTGGGTAATTTCTACATGGCTGGCAAAAATCGCCCGCACCAGCAGCACTGCTAAGGCATAAACTACAATGCCGATTTTGGATTTTGGATTTTCGACTGGGGAAGAAGGATTTTGGATTTTAGATTTTGGATTTTGGATTTTGGATTTTGGATTTTCGATTGGAGAAGAAGGAGAAAGAGCCAAATTTTCCCCTTCGATTTCCCCTTCGATTTCCCCTTCCTCTTCGATTTCCGGTTCTACTTTTTCTTTGACTTCCTCTTCTACTTTTTCTTTGACTTCCTGTTCGATTTCCGGTTCGATTTCCCCTTCGACTTTTTCTATTTCCCTACTCTTCCGAATGCGAACTTTGCCAATTGTGTAGCGCCAAATTAGGAGAATCGCAGTTCCTACTGTGCCCAGATAAACCGCAAACAGGGTAAATTGTGAAGATTCCCATCCCCAGTGCAGATAACATAGTCCTAAATAGTTAATAAGTACTGAGTATTCGAGATTGCGGGGCCTATCTTTGAGCAGAAGGATGGTTATGCTGGTGAGGGTAACAGATGCGATCGCCACAGTCAGCCATTCCACCGGGCTTCCCCACAAGCGAAAGCCATCCATTGCCCAAAAATTGACTGGCACTAAAAATAGCGTCACCAGTTTCAAAGTCCGATCTGTCAATTGTAAATTTCTCTGCTTCCCTGCCCAAAAGCTTACTCCCCAGAAAATTGAGGTATAGCCCAGCAACACTCCATACTGCCCAAATGCAGGGAACCTCTCCCATTGAGTAGCGGCTAGCACCCCGGAGGACACCACCACCATAAACACACCCAAAAATAGCAGCCAACGGATACTGAGTTCCGCCATCAGCGACTGCAATATCTCCTTTAGCTTGCTGGATGACTGTGCTTCTGTTGCTGTCCCTACCGCTTGTTGGCTGGGGACAGCAGATATCGGCGCTGGCATTCTGGCGGTGACAAGCGGCTGGGGTAGAGGACAGGTGAGGTATTTTTGGCACAACTCCCTCACTTGAGCCTCAGAAACCAAACCTAAGCGCAGCCAGATGTCTAGCCCTTCCAATAAAGCGGGCTGCGAAGAGGAAAGTATCAGTTCTAGTCTGAGGGAGCGATCGGGTTGGAATGACATGAGCAATTTAGTCCCTACTCTCAGACGGCGAGATTTCCCAATTATGCTATTTTCCGACGATATTGGTTATCTTTGGTTATGCCACTTCCGCGATCGATCTGTGAGGGGCAGAGGGGCAGAGGGGCAGAGGGGCAGAGGGGCAGAGGGGCAGAGGGGAAAAAGAATTATAGATTATCTTCTGGCGGGAAGGGAGTAATTATGCCCACCTACTTATTTGTTCTCATTTTAAATTCTATTAAATTATATAAATAATTTTAATAATTAATACGGAGAAGTAAAAAATCTATATGAGTCACTCTAGTTATAATTACTGACCGAAAACCAAAAAGGTCTCAAGCCCCCGACTTTCAGTCGTGGAGAAGAAAAAAATCTTTTCAGTATTGCAAGTCCCCAAACGACCGTCTGGGGGTCAATCCAAAATCCTAGAATCCAAAATCCTTTCATCGATTGACCTTCCTTCGCACCAGGCCCCAATACACTATAGCCATCCTTCTGACAACAGGATAAATACGGTGTTATATCTTCGTCGAAACTTTACAAAAGCTGGGAAATCAGCAGATATATATGAAGTTTTGGTGAAGTTATGCAGCTGGCAGGTTGTTAATCCTTTTGAAATGTAGTAGATATCTATTAATCCTGTTTGCAAGCCTCTATTTTTCAGTGAGATGACTTGACGTAGTTCTTCAAGTTTGTTGAAGCTTGCATTGGGGTGCCAGAGTAGATCTGTTAAAGCTTGATATTTTTGCACATAATTTTCTGGAGAAAGCGATATGTCAAACCTAAGTTACCCCACCAACTCCACCGATCGGGCCTTAAAATTTTTAGAGCAAAATACCTCTTTTTTACGCTCTTTGTTTGCCAACTGTAACCACGACGCTGAGCAGGTTACAACGATTATTGAACCAATTTTGAATGCCCCTAAGCGCTGTGAGATGGCCCCATTCTACATCCAAGCTGTTAACACGGGTAGCACCACTTTTCTGGTAACTAATATTACCGAAGCTCAAGGGGTTCAAATTATAGATAATGCTTCGAGTTGGTTGATTGGAAGGCGATCGAACTGCGCGATCGCTATCCAAGACAGCTGTATCTCTCGCCACCACGCTGTAATTGGGCATGAACTTGGCAAGCACTTTCATATTGCAGATATTGGTAGCAGGAATGGCACTAAGGTAAATCATCGTCAGTTAGATACTTTAGAGCGCCGTACCCTTCGGGATGGAGATTTGATAGAGATAGGCTTCGTGCAGGTAGAATTTTTTGTAGCTACCTGTCAAGAACAATCCCCAATATCCACGGAAGTAAATATTACTGACTCAATGTAATGTCAGTAGTTTGCTTTCCTGTTCCTCCTCTTCTTTAATTTTTAATTTTTTAATTTTTAATTATTTAAGTAGCAGCTGTTTGGGCCTGTCGATCGACCACTTCCTGGAACTTGATCGCATCTTGGCGCGGATCGACGTGGCTAACCCGAACTTCTAAGCGATCGCCCAAAAATACAGAACGCCGGAAGCCCATCGGCAATTCCAGCCCCAAATCCTCCAACAGAATTAACCCCAACCTGTCGTCTTCTCTCAACCAGCGCAACAGCAGAGCTTGCCATACCCGATCCGAGTGACGGCGCAGATATTCCAAAGCCCAATAGCGATGGGTTTGGCGTTCCACCAAGCTAGCTTCCTGGCTCACCGCAGTGACGCTCATCATCACTTCCCTCAACTCATCTGCGGAGAAAGGCAAGCGATCGCCACGCAGATGAGCTTTAATTTGGAAATGGGTTAGCAAATCCGTGTAGCGACGAATCGGAGAAGTCGCCTGAGTGTAAGTATCCAAGCCCAGACTCGCATGGCGAGCCGGAGTGATGCTCATTTCGCTGCGGGGCATACACCGACGTACTGCTGCCGATCTCACCCACCCAGCCGGAAGTTGCAGTAATTCCTCTTCCGAAGGTAGTTCTGGTTGGGGCTGACCGCGAAAGGGTAAAGCGATTTGGTGGGTTTGACCGTAACGAGCTGCTACTTCGCCAGCCAAAATCATCATTTCTGCTACCATCTGGCGCGATGACGAGTCTTCTAAAACTTGGATGTAGATCTCGTCATCCTCAACTTTAATCAACCCTTCTGGCAGGTGGATGCCGATCGCACCTTGAGAACGCCGCCACGATTGTCGCAGTTGCGCCTTAAGGTGAAGCGCCGCCAATTCTGGTTCTGCCGGAACGCCCAGTTCCAGCATTTCATCCACATCTTCGTAAGTCAGGCGATAAGTCGGCTTGATAATGCTGGCATGGATGCTGTACTCTTGCACCGCTCCAACTTCATCCAATACAATCCCGAAGCTGAGGGCGGTACAGATTTTTCCCTGGATCAGACTCATTGGCCCCGTGGCTAGTTCTGTGGGGAACATCGGGATCGGGCCTGTCGGCAAATACAAGGTAGTACTGCGACGGCGAGCCTCCATATCTAATTCATCCCCTGGTGTCAGCCAACGGCTGGGATCGGCAATGTGAACCCAAAGCCGTCCGCGCTCATCTTCAAGTTTCTCCCAACTCAACCCATCATCGATTTCGCGAGTACTTTCGTCGTCAACGGTGTAAACCTTCAGATGAGTCAAATCCAGGCGATTTAAGTCTGGATCTGCGGGTAGAAACTCTATACGCTGCTGAGCCACTTCTAGCACCTTAGTAGAAAAGTGAATTGGGATCTGGCTGCGCCGCAGAAACAGGTTCTCGTGTGTACTCCACAAGCCCAGCTGCACCAACAGATCGAAAGCTGCTTGAGGAGTACCGGATCGCTCCAAAGCTGCCAGGGTTTCTTGGGCTAAAGCACGTCCTGTAGCTTCTTCTCCCAGCGCTGCAAACCGTTCTAAAGCGTCCAAACGAGTGCGATCGCTACTGTGCCATTCCACCGACTCCCCAGCCAGCCCTTGCTGCACGCGAGCCCAAAATTCTTCAGACTCTCGTTTGCGCTGACTCGCCACTTCCCACTGATGTTTCAGTTCCTCAACCAAAGTGCGAGAGCGGGGCTCGTAGCGGTCTCCCTTTTGTTTGAAATAAAGCTTGTCTTCCGACAGCAAGTAGTACGCCGCGTAGCACTGAGCCGGACTTTTCTCCGAAAACAGCAACATCGCCATCTCGGCTACGTTGGTGCTATTAGTACCGTCCTCAACCAATATTTCCCAAGCTACTTCTAGACTGGAAGGGTCGAGATACGGCTCTACTTCCTGACGGAACTTAGATATTTCTTTTTGCAGGTAACTTTGACCTGTTACTTCATAACTGATTTGCTGGGGATTGACGGTATAAGATTGACCGCGCTCATCTAGCACGACCCACTTTGTTTTCCCCTCTGGACGTTCTGTAACGACCAACCGCCGCTCTCCATGTAGCCGAACTTCGACCAGCTTTCCTTTTTCCACAATCTGTTGATATCCCAGTCTTGAGATTTTAGATTTTAGATTTTAGATTTTAGATTTTGGATTTGGGGATAGCTGCATTAGTAGCAAATACTTTGGAACTTAGCTATAGCCGAATAATCTAAAATCCAAAATCCAAAATCCAAAATCTGCTTACCCTTCTTGGTTAATAAAGGGTAACAACGCCACTATGCGAGCCCGCTTAATGGCTATGGTCAGGTCTCTTTGTTGTTTAGCCGTCAAACCCGTGATCCGGCGCGGCAAAATCTTGCCCCGCTCCGTAATAAATTTGCGTAACAGATCGACATCCTTGTAGTCGATGGGATCGGTTGGCTTAATTGGGGAAAGGCGGCGACGATAGTAAGTCATTTTTAGTTATCCTTTGTCATTTGTCATACCTGTTGGCATTACAGGATTTCGGCTACCGACATTGTTCTTTCCAGACCCGCCTCGGTGAGGCGTTTAATTTGGGGATTACTCCCCCTCGGATTTCTCCGGTAAAGTTAGCTTCGACAATGTTAGTGGTCGGTACTATTCTCTTAGGCACTGTCTCCCAAATGACTGTTTAACCTTTGAGTTTTAGAGCTACGGACTAGCTACGCATCCGTAGGTAAGAACTTGAACACTTGCCACTAACGTAGGCATTGCTGCCTGAGTCTGGTCAATTAGGGCTATCTTTCAAGCCCCCGCTACATCGGTAATCCGATGCTTCGGTGGGTTGTTGACTTACTACTGACCCATGACCAATGACTGATGACTATTTGATTTCCTTGTGAACGGTCTGTTTGTTACAGTGACGGCAGAACTTTTTCAGTTCTAGTCTCGCCGTCGTATTGCGACGGTTCTTTTGCGTGGTGTAACGAGAAACGCCATTCGATCGTTTGGCTGGGTTAGTGCGACACTCGGTACATTCCAATGTCACAACAATGCGAACGCCTTTAGCCATAATTTTGCAAGCCGTACAGTCTGGGCAGAATTAAACACAAATATCTATCATTTCACATAATGGGTCGCTTCAGCAACTAATCGCTTAATTTTTTTTAGGGGCAGAGGGGCAGAGGGGCAGAGGGGCAGAGGGGCTAGGGGCAGAGGGGCAGAGGGGCAGAGGGGCAGAGGGCGGCTAGCCGTGATTTTGAACACAGATTCATCTATCCGTGCATCCGCAGGGCAATCGCATCTAAGCAAGGGGGACTCATGAGTGCGCTCGACAAGTGAGGCGACATATAGCAAAGTGCTGAGTGCAACGTCCGCCGTGCTGAGTAAAAACACAGTCGCTTCCTTGCTTTGAGCGATCGATACTGTCCTAACATATCTGACTGTGGCTATAGTGGTTGCTTTTCGATCCAGCAGTATGGTATTGTGTAATAATTAATAATTTACTTTAAGATTTATTTAAAAAATTTACAATATTTTTATTACAAATAGAATAGCCCACAAAATTAGCGCCGTCAAGGACTGCGATCGCACCCAGGGCAATCGCCACAATGTCAATAAGCCCCAAATATTGTTAAGAGGGATGGTGGAAGCTGGAGAACTATATTTGCAGCAAGTTCCGGTTGAAGTGGAATTAAAAATTGCTTCTTCTTGGGCTTGAGTTTACTCAATTATTTGACTGGAGCCGAAATTTAAGTTCAGAAAAAAGTGCAGCGTTAATAGGCGATGTTGCGAGGATGGGATGCTTAATACCACCCCAAATGCTGCCCGATCGAACATGGTACAAAGCTAATAATTCAGGAATTTTAGGGGAAATAAAAACCTGTGGGGGTGCAAGTTGATCGAGTAATCTCGCACGGTGGTACTGAGTTGATTCTGACAAAGCAATATCTAGATGTTGAGCAAGGATTTCTGGGGTTTCTTTAGCTCGATCGAGTAACAGAATATAGTGAGGTGGATTGGCAACGGGAACTAAACTTTTAAAACTGGCTTCTTGAAGATTCAAGCGATCTAAAATATGACGTACAAAGCTTTCTTGTAGCTTTTCGCCAACTAAATCACTGATGGCTTCATGTCGTCCCAAAAACTCTAAACAAGGGGTGTGGCGATACATTCCGATCGCCAGAACTCGATCGCCAATTCGATAACGATACAACCCTCCTTTCTGCGACAAAATAATGGTATAAACCTGTCCGATACTGAGTTCGTGTAACCCGTGCAAGGAACCCCTATCGTCTTCAAACTCGAAAAAGACTTCATCCAGCACCGGAACATACCCGTTAGCTTCTATCAACGGAATCGTCATCGGAGCTTCAGTTGCTAGCAAACCTTTACCCTGAACCAGTACATCGGGAAATTGCGATCGCAACCCTTTAGCCCCATCTGCGGCATTGGCAGCATCCCAACAGGAAATTAGCTTTAAATTAGACCAAAGTTGCGTCCAAGGAATCTGAGGTTCAGCAAGGATTTGAAGGCGTTCATCTGATATTTTTCGCTGTAATTCTTCTCGCAATAATTCTTTATTTTCCTGAATGTAGTTTAAATGTATTTGTAAAAAACTGGGACTCCAAATAGAAACAATTTCAAGTTTTTCAGCCTGCAATAATGCCAGAGAAAGCTGATGTTTAAAGCTTTGGGCATTGTGCAGGTGTTCAAGTTTTTCTGGCATCACCAACCAAGGACGCAACAACCAGCGCAACCAAGCATCCAAGTAATCTAAGTCATCTTGCAAAGACAGGGAATTTTCTGGTTTGGAATTAGGGGAATTTAATTGTGGCGAAATACAAGCATAGAGCTTTCCCGTTGAAAATTTAGGGCCATTTTGGATTAAGTCGTGCGCCCATACACAGAACATTTGGTTGAACGATTTTCGGAGCGATCGCGTGTAAGGAATCCATTTAACAGCACCGCTACTTCCAGAGGTTTTTTCATAAAACAAAATCGGTTCTGGTGTAAGTGGAATTCGCTTACGTTTAGAATTTTGTTCTCCTAAAATACAAGGTTCAAGCTGGTCATAATCAACGATTGGGACACGCTGCCAATCTTCTACAGATTGAATCCCCAAGGATTTACCATACTCACTTTGAATGAGACGATCGCAAATATCTTGCTGGACTAATTCTTGTGTCGAGCGAGGGTTATTCAATGCTCGATTGAATCGCTGGGCAGTTGGTGCAAGTAGTTGCCCAAATAGTTGAATTAACTGACGCATTATCTCACCTTTTGATTGGGATAAAAGTTAGTGGCGACAGTGATATAAATGCCATCATCAATTACCACACCAGGAGCCAAATGCGAGCCTGCCCCTACAAAAACATCATTCCCAATTTTTACTTTTTTGACGTACAACATTAAGTCTTGCTTGCGAGGTTTAATAACGTGAGAATAAATGCCAACCCGATGTCCAATTACAACGCGATCGCCAATTTCCAACAAACCGCGATCGGCAATTTCTAGCCCTGGTGTCCAGTATACATTTCGCCCTACCTTCGCACCCCACAAACGCAACCAAACAGAAAATACTCCCGGAATCAGCCGCAGCACCGCCTCTAAAGCTGGAATCGCAATATAAATAACCTGAATTTGATGGCTACCCCACCAAGAATTGTACTCCTTTCCACGTAAATAACTAATGCCCTCTCGAAGCGGATATATCCACTGATGCAATCGATAAACTAACACTGGTAGTCCGTAAAGAGAAAACAATACAGCCAAAGCGCTGAGGATGCTGGGTGAATGCGCGAAGTAGATTAGCGAGCCACCGGTTAGCACTAAAACTATAGCAGGAAAGAACAAAAGAATTGTACTCAGGAATGTCATGAAAAGGGTAATAAAAGTTTTTGAATGAAAGTTAATGAGGTTGTGGTTCCGATTTCGGTTGGCAATTCACTTTCTTCATAATAAGTTCCATGCAACCTATCCCAAAGTTTCAGATTGGCACCGTAATTGCAATTAGGAAACTGGCTAGAATGATGCCATGAGTGATCCTGGGGCATAATCAACCAAGGAGATAAATAACGGTAAAGCCAACTATTTGAGGGAAAGATTAATTGGCTGTGTCGCCATAAATCCAGGGCAGAAGTTAAGCTAACTCCTAAAAGATAGCCTGTTGGCTCGGCTAGCAGGTACAGAAACAAGCTATGAACCCACAGGTAAACAATTAGAAAGCTTGCCCAAATGGTGTTACGAGATGTTCCCAAAACATCCAAATGAGTAACAGTATGATGCACTTGATGGATGTTCCATAAAAAAGCCGAATGCAACAAGCGATGATTCCAATAATAAAGATAATCAACTGCAACGAAACTGAGAAGAAAGGTAAAAATTGGATACCCATGCAGATATCCTTGCGACATCGGTAGCCAGTGACGATAAAGTTGATAAATTATCGTTGCTTGCAGGAGGGGGATTAGCATTCCTTGAACAAACAGTCCAGCGCTATCTAATAACCAATCTTCAAGACATTTTGCTTTGAGTTGAGTTCGAGCAGATTTATCGAAGATAGTCCATCCTACCAATCCGATAAAAGCTAAAAAAACTAAAATTTGTACAAGGATTTGCATAGTAAAACATTATACAAAAAATGTTACTTGAACGGATTGATTAGGGAGTTGTCGCGGATCTTTTCCAGATGCGATCGCATCTCGAATAGACTCTACAAACACATGAATCGTATCAGCAGGAGTGTTATAAAATTGGGTTCCGTATTTGGCGATCGCTTCCCCCTGAATGCCCAATATTTTCACATCCTGCTGGATAATATGTTGTGCTGTCCATCGGACAAACGGACGCGCTAGTTTATTCCAAATGCCATAGTTATAAGTAACATCCGTGTAAACTAGCGTTGAATTTTCGGTTTCGGGAATAGATTGGCTTGTAATGAACAAATGGCGGTTATTTCCCATCTTGTATTCTACGCAGGTAATATTCGGCATATAAAAGCGATCGCTATGTTTAATTTCAGCACCCTGCCGATTCAGAAAACGACTATACCATCCTAAATTACTGGTTTCGTTATCATACTCCACTAAAACCGAACCATTTTTCCGTTCTACACTCATTTCTAGCTTTTGTTGGCGGGAGTTGCGGAAAACGCCTGGATGAACAAAAGCAGTATGGGGAATATCTATAAAGTTTTCTACACAATTTGTAACATTATTAGGAAAACGATTAATGACTCGTAATGTTTCCCATCCTAGCTCTTTATAGTAAGGCATGGCAAAGGGATTAAAATCTTCGTTAGGATTGTCAGCTAACCGAATATAAACATAACCATCCTGTTCTTTTGTTGCATAACATTTGGCTTGACGCTGTTGGGATGGTTTAAATGAATTTCCTTCGGAAGGAACAGCAATAACATTACCGCTTTGATTGTATATCCAGCCATGATAAGGGCATTGCAATGCGCCGTTACAAACCTTTCCTGCGGATAAGCGACTGCTGCGATGCAAACAGCGATCGCGCAATGCCACAGCTTGTCCATCTTCTCCTCGAAAGATTGCCAGCCATTCTCCTAAGAGCGATCGGGCCAACACCGTGTTAGGCTGTAACTGGTCGCTCAGTGCGACAATGTACCAGAAATCTTCAAATTGCATGGTGTATAGTGGGGAGTGGGGAGTGGGGAGTGATGATGGCATCTATAATTATGACAATCTCTCAAGCAAACCTTGCTGAATCTACCGCATCTCAGGAGCGCCAATTTACAATTAAAGGTGAGATACACTCACACGGGAGAATTATAATGACATTGCAAGAATTGCAAAAGCAGGCATTGCAGTTACCAATTAGCGATCGCTGGCAATTAATGCAAACTCTGTTGGAGTCGCTACAGCGAGAAAGTAGTTCCAGATTGAAAAAGGGAAACTTATCTCGACTGCGAGGAATTGCAAAAAGTACAGAAATGTCGAGTGAAGATATTGAAGCGGATTATATCAACTATCTCGATCGGAAATATCAGTGATGCGAGTTTTAATCGATACAAATGTTGTTATTGATTTTTTACAAGAGCGAGAGCCTTTTATAGAAGATGCAGCAAAACTGTTTGACAAAATTGATGCTGGTGAAATTGAGGGGTTTATTGCAGCCACAACGATTACTAACATCTATTACATTGTCCGAAAAGCAGCAGGTGCGATCGCTGCTCAAGATGCAATTGCACAAATTCTGACAGACTTACATATTTGTGCGGTCGATAGAGGAATTTTAGAACAAGCGATCGCATTGAATTTTCAAGATTTTGAGGATGCAGTACAGTGTGCTTGTGGAATAGCACATGGTGTAGACGCGATCGTCACTCGTGACACTTCTGGATTTGTCAACGCGGGAATTTCAGTAATTGCACCTGGGGAGTTAGAAAATATTACTGGTGAGTAAATGAAGCGATCGGGCCAAAACTGTGTTAGGTTGTAATTGGTCGCTCAATGCGACAATGTACCAGAAATCTTCAAATTGCATCGCTAGAGCATCGGTCAAGTAATCAAAATTATTGGCAGGGGCGAAGCATTCGGGCTGTAATCTGTCGCTGAAACCCTAGATTTTCTGCCTGAATGCTTCGCCCCTACACGCTAAAAACGCCCCACTGAAGATTACTTGACCGGCGTTCTAGGAGTCTCAGCTGCAACCATCCCTATTTGTTGGGAAACACGCGCCGATCTACCTGCAAACAAAATGTGTTCCAGTCTGTTAGGAAAAATTCAGCATTCTGGGCATTATGATTAATTAATAAAACCCCGTCTTCTCGTTGAGGATTGTGGGTAGCAATTACCTCATCACGCCTAGATCCGTCTATTAAGCCTATATATTCTGAACCATATTTAGTTTTAATTTTTCCCTGTTTAAATAGGATAATTTCTACTTGAAAATTATAAGATGCGCTTAACTGATACTCACCTTTTTTATCATCATATATGTGTATAGTTAAATCTGAGCGAGAGTCATATTTAGCCTGAGATATCTCTTGAGCATACAACGACCGCAATTGGTCGTTATGCAGTTGATATGTAAACTCAGCAACTTTATTGGCGACAGCTACCGCGTCATTTAATGTTAAATAGTTATACGCTAGAAAACTAGGGAAATTATCTAGAGTTCGGTTTTTCCAGTCAAACTGTTTCGATTCAAATAGTTGAATTAGTGTTTGAAATTCCTCTTTTGTGAAGAGAACTGTATTTTCGTACTTACCGCTATTCAAAACATCGAACGCAAATTGCCATTTGTACTTGGCTGAACTATGTCTAGGTCTTAGGTGTAAATAAAGTAGGTTGCGTTGCTGAATGCTGTATAATCCTGGGAAATCATTACAAAATGATACTCGTTTGTCGAGCGTAGCAGGGCGTTTCTTAGTACTATTTTTATTGGCAGTCATCATTGTTAATATCTCCTCAGTTACTTTGAGCTTCTTTCGCTACAGCGCTCATTCCATTATAAACCCTTATAGACCGGATATTCAGTCATTTTTAAAATCGGCAAATCTCTACATTAGTTGTGAGGTCAAGCTGACAGGCTAATCGAGCATTCGGAACATTAGGAGCTAAGGTATCCAACATCTCCTGTTCATCGGCTTTAGCAGCAGGAATATCGCCAATCGCCTCAACTAAGCAAGTTCCGCAAAGTCCAGTCCTACAGCCAAACAAAACAGGTGAATTCTTAATAGTTAGATGTTCGGATAAATTTTCATGGATTTGCACACTAATAGGCGGATAATCAGTGCCAGGAAAGGATATTTTATACAAATCAGACATGGCATAAATCCTCTGTATGTTGCTGTTCAAAGCGTTGAAAGGCACTTTGTTGAGTTGCCAAATATTGCGAAATTGAATTAGATGCCATCAGTGACATTTCTCGATTGCGTGGCCACAAATAATCGAGTTTTTCAAGATACACTTTATAAGATTCCATTGCTTCCTGATGAGTTAAATAACTGCGGTGTAATCCCTCTGACTCCTGGGTAAAACAGCGCCGCATCATCTCTTTAGTATCTTTGTCGGTTAGAGCGAAAAGAGGCGATCGCAACACACGATAAATCTTTCCATACAGCGCTGGATCGTACCAAAAAATCCCATTAATTGCGGCAGAAAAGTGAAAATGATCCCGTTGACATCCCCATAACCCTAAATTCGCCACTAACTTTTCAAAAGCTGTTGGTGGTGCAAGGCAAGTGACAACTTCGTGAGATACAATTGTAGAACTATTAAAATGAAAGCTTTCATCTAAAAAGTGATAGTAAGAAACTTTAGCGGGAATTGGTGCTAAGTCTTGATGGGGATGTTTTTGGTAATAGTTGCTGAGTTTGTGCTGGATTAATTTACCATTTAACGTCCGCACTCCTCTGACTGTAAAATACTGACAAGCCAAAAAAGTATTATTCGCCGAAATTAACCCAAAGTATTGAAGTTGAATCTTTTTCCACCAAGTTTTTAACTGATTAGTATCAGCATAAACCATTGTTTCTGTAAAAGGGGTTCGCATGGGGTAGGTGAAAATAAGTTCTCCAAACAAAGCTTGCTCAACTTGTTTAGCAATGGTGCGAAATGCGTTAATATGGGCACGTTCTTGAGAAGATTCTAGATCCAATGTATCGCAAATTAAGCGGAAATCTTCATGGGCGTAAAGTCCTGTGGCGCTGGTTTGATTGAAAAAGATCGTGGCAATTTCAGCAGAGACAATCTGCGAATAGTAGGCTACCCAATAAAGCTGATTCAAAATCACGCGCTGATGTTGGCTGGATTGATCCCATAAAGGCGTACCATAAAGTAAAGAAAATTCTTCGGGATTCCAATACTCATTTTTACAATCTTCATAGCAAAACTTTTCCACTGCTGCCTCCATTAAAGCCGTATGGTCTTGCTGTTTGTTGCGTTTATAATTAATTTGCAACTTGCGATAAATTGTGGGACGATCTGATAGTTGATTTTTCATATCAAAGGTTTAAATTGGGTTGACACAGTGATGAGCAGGTAAAGGTACAAAAGCACCTCGCTCCTCTAAAGCTTGGACGATCGCATCTGCTGATTTTCCCCGCATGAGCGATCGCAACAATTGTAACCTTTTCCCGCTATGGGTTTCGGTATCCAACTCTTCTAGGATTTGAATTTTTTGCGATCGCGAAAGATGTCCCTTCACCTGCGCGATCGGGGCTAGCACGTTCTGCGGGCCAACTTGTACCATCATGAGAAACCTTGTCAACAATTCGATAATTAATGTTTGACTAGATTTTGAAATAGGAATTTCCTCAAACAATAAACTTCCCGTAGCATGATGGCGTGCCTCTGCGTCCAAAAAACTCGAAAAAACCTCTGCCAGCACTCGATCGCGGCATTCCTTTGCTAGTCGGCGGTAATGGGTTAAACCCCATCCTTCTAACACCACTTGTAGCACAAACAACAATACGGTTTTATCCGTACTTTCAACGACTTCTGCTAATAAACTGAGAAAGGGATCGTGATTACCTATTATAGAAATTTCGGGCAAAAAACAACTAATTTGGCTTAAGTGGGTTGCTTCATCCGCCGCAAACAATCCGTAGAGCATTCGCTCCTCCACAGTTTCTGCTAACAATACCATCTTTGCCATATAACCAACGCCTGCATTCTCAATGTAATACGCTTCTTCTAATAAACTGCGATTCGCAAGTAGAAGAATAGCAGACTGTTCATCATGTCTCGCTTCTTGAAAAATTTTAACTCGCTCCAGGTTGAAAAATTTAGCATCCCAATAATGGGAATTTAAGCTTGCTATACGACTTCCTTGATTCGGCAAGGCTGCCGTCAAAACCCGCCTTAATCGGTCATTAGGGCTTACATGAGGCAAGTTTAATCCAGCAATTTGATATTCTGACAAAGTGTGAGTCATCCTATGGTACTAAAGAGGTCGGTGGATAGGTGCGATCGCTATTTTCTACATTCTCAACAACATCCCAAGTTTCCCAAGTAAGAGCCTTCTGGCGGTTAACGTGCTGGATAAATTCAAGAATTGAGCGATCGGCTTTTGTCGGAGTTTTAATGTCAAATTTAATCGTCTGAAAAACTTGTGTATCCCCCTTGGAAAAGTAATTACCAACCTGCTGCGTTAACCATAGTAACCCCCGGTTAATTCCCCATCCCAAACATCCCGATCGCTTAGGTGTAATTATAATCGTTTGTCCCTCAGTTTTACCACCTTCAATCATCCGTAATGCAAATACAATATAGAAGTGCAAAAAATCGGGGCCAAGCGTTACTGTTCCCGTGCTGCCATACCAATAACACATACTATAAGTAACTTCATTTTGGTATAGAGGGCGAATCAAATTAATTAACCGAGAATTATCACCTCCCTTTGTCGTGTTGCTAAAAGTAATCGCATTAGGATTCAGTTCTTGTGATTCAAAGACAATCTCTAAAGGCAGATTGTGAACTGTATTGAAATGGTGAGCATCGATCGCATTAATCAACAGCACATTAGGATGACAATTTTTAATAAACCGAATGCCTAAACTATAATCGCAATCTACCTGTTCTAGTTCCGGTACAAAAGGTAGCAAATCGGGCTTTTCTTTTCCCACCCAAACCCAAATTAGACCATACTGTTCCGCAGTTTCCCAAGTTTTGATACAGACAGATAAAGGTTTTTCCAATGAAGGAATGTCTACGCAAATTCCCTCAGCATCATACTTCCAATTATGGAAAAAACAGCGAATTCCATCCCCCTCTACCTTTCCTTCTGCTAGATGAGCCCCCATGTGCGGACAATAGGCATCAATCGCGATCGCCTGACCGCTAATACCCCGATAAATGGCTAAGTTTCTACCCAAAAGCGTTACAGCTTTCACCTTACCAACTTTTAATTCTTTAGAGGGTAGTGCCCAGTACCATCCCTCAATAAATTGCGTTGAATTATTAAAGGTCGAGTGTGGCTTGTTAGGAGACATAAAATTTAAATTAAAACAGAGTCTTGCACAAATTCTAGCGCTGATTCCGCTTCCCACATCCGTTGTCCGGCATCGGTCAGATTTTCATAACAAATTTCCGTCAAACAAACTAATTCATCGCCGAACCGATAACCAGGATTTTTGGTTGTAAAAAAATGAATATGGGGGTTAGTCTGTCGCCCTTTGGGAATTTCAATTAATCCATCCCGAAGAATTTGGGGAGACTTAAAACGGACAATTCCGGTTGGTTTATCGTAGCGATCGCCATAATATTCTTGTGCCAAACTTACCATCAGATTTTCAATCAGGACAGGCGTATCTTTATTGTAGCGGGGATAGAACTCTTTCCAAAAGGTGGGCAGAAAGCGATAGGTACGAAAGCCAGAGCAAATCAGCAGCCAGTATAGTTGATTTTCGGCATATTGTTGACGAAGATAATTAACTGCGGCAATCCAGGTACGAGGAAGTGCTACACTTGACCATGCACTTGGATCGACGATTGTATCGCCTGAATAAACAACACTAATTTTCTGGTCTGAAAAACTCGTCTGACAAAACATTAAAGTTGAAAATCCTTTCAAAATATTGGAGGTTTCATCTTTTAATAATAACACCCAGTTTTTACGGTCGAGATCAGTCTGGAAAGCCTGCCATGTTATGCCTTGAAAATGACTTTCCAGCAGGGCATACATCGCAGTGCGATCGCTTGGATGTAGCTTTGTAAGAGGAATCAGCAAACTCTTCATTATTTGGAACCAACTTGGTTTTCAAGGATGTCCTTTCAGTCTACTCTACTTTTATATGGGTTGAAACGGTTCATCCTGAGAATTGATGACCTCCCGCGACCATCGAGACGCTTCAAGTTGATTGACGTATTGCATATATTGAACTAATGGTCGATCGATACTGAGAATTACCTGCGGATTAAAGCGAATATTATCATAAATTTTGCCGTCCTCATCTCTGAGCATATAGTACGCCAAACGAGTACAAAATAGTAAAAACTGTCCGATCCAATACCCGATTATTCCTTTGCGTTTTTCAGTCACATAAATTGGTTGAATTCGCGTTTTTCCAGGGGCTATGGGAGTGTAGGCATAGATCATATAAAGTGAAGGAAATAACCGTACATTTTTCATCATCGTTAGCAAGCCAATGCAGCCGTGAGCATAACGCATAGAATACTCATAGCTAGTCCCTAAAAATCGTTTACCTAAGCGTTCGCGAAGCGTTGTTTGGGGAAATTCCCCCCGCATTGTAAAGTCAATTTGTGTCCCTAATTCATTTCTATTTAAAGATAGCTCCATTTTGATATCTAGATGATGAATAGTTCTTAAATGTTGAGCATCAATCCCATTCATCATGCAGATGTGATGGTGGCAACTTCTTTCAAAGGCAGTATCGGCTTGGCTGACAATTTTTTTGCCCTTCAGTTCGTCAAATTCAACAACTCCTTCCGGTGCTTTAGCATCAGGATAAATCCAAATAAAGCCGTATTTATCCTCAGTTGCGTAAGCTGGTAATTTAGCTTGATCTGGAATTTCCGATTGACAAGGAATGTTTTGACAAGATCCTGTTTCATCAAATGCCCAATGATGAAAAGCACAGCGAATCCAATTTCCATCAACTTGCCCGATTCCTAAATCTGTTCCCAGATGAGGGCAATAGGCATCTAGAGCACGGACTTTTCCATCTTCGCCCCGAAAAATGACAATTTTTTGAGCGCAAACCTCTACAGATTTTGCTTTTCCCTGAGATAAGGCTTGACTAGGACAGGCAATATACCAACCTTTATTAATAATATTCCAGTTGTTAAAAATCTGCATGGAAAACCTTTATTTACAAGCGGGTTACATCTAATTTTAACTGATATTGCCGTAAAATTTCTTGGCGTTGGCGGATATCCTCTCCATATTTACCGGATATAACCCTGAATAGCATTCTACCTAAACAAAAAGAAGCTCGCCAAGAGAAGACAGCATCCTGTAAATCAATATGGCTTCGTTCAAATAAAAAATGCCCAGTTAGTCCGATTAACTGCGTGAGTGGCAAGCCTAAGATTAACCATAAATTTTGAGATTTCCAAATGGCAAAAAGTAAGCCGTAAAAGAAGAGTATACCTATAACATGAAGGGCGATATTGAGGGGGTGCTGGTGTTTGAAAACAAAAATATCCCAGTAGCATGTAAACGGATGAGCGAGAATTTTATCGTTAATTTTATTTTTTGAGTTTTGGTAAAAGTTAGGATTGATTTGATTCATAAACTGTTTGATTAAAAACATGGAGATAACACAGTTCCCAGACGTTCTTGACCTAATATCCTGCTAATTTGACCTCGACAAACCACCTGCACTCCATTAATATAAACTGCTTCCACAATTTCTTCCGATCCGCGTTTAACCATGCGGGGTTCGCCATCTAAAATTGGATCTGAGATTTCCACTTGGGTACTAATAGGCTGGTTGAGATATTGAGGATTGAGTAAAACGAGATCTGCCCGCACACCAATTTTGAGAACGCCTGTATCCAGCTTAAACCAATTAGCGGCTTCTCCCGTAACGCGAGCGATCGCAATTTCTGGGGCCAGAAACTTCGTTGCCACCGCTTGCTTGAGCAAAGATAACGCCCCATCATAGTAGCCCAGGTTACGCACATGAGCGCCAGCATCCGTAAAACCGGGCAAAATATAGGGGTGCTGCATGAGTGCTAAACGGGGTTCTAAGCGATCGTTAGCACCAGTTGCTACCCAACGCAGATCCGTGTCGTACTTCTGCAACGCATCAATAAAGAAATCTATGGGTTCCTGTTGTTTTTGAGCGGCAACTTCAGCAAAACTTAATCCCTGCCAACTCGTTTCAGGACAGCGCACGATTTCCATTAAATCTAACTGACGATGGAAAGACTTGCGCCAATTATTCAGCCATTCCTGGCGAAATTGGCGGCGAAAAGTTTCCGAATCCCATAACTGTTGCCTTTCTTGTCGCGACTCGCAGCTATTCAGTTGTGCGCCTGTGGGGAATTCTTCAAATAAAGGAGTGACGGAACCATCAGAATAAATCGTGAAGGGTTCGGTTAAGGTTTGAAAGCGAACATTACCCTTAAGAATGTGATTCCAAAAATAGAGGAGGGGGGAAAAGATGCGCCACAATTTGCGATCGTGGACGGCATCCAGTGCTGATAAAACGGTCAATCTTAAGGGTTTTTGTCCAATGCCTGAACCCATGCGAAGAATATCTAGAAAAGAGGCAAGCCGTTGTAAATTGGGAGTCACTTGAAAAACTAAATCCCGTTCGCGACAAAGATTGGCTAGCATGGCATATTCTTTCAGTTTTGCGTGTTGTGATGGAATTGTGCAACCGCGCCATTCTCCACTCATTCGATGCCAAGGAAACATATCAATTGAAATGCCAATAAATCCTGCATCTAAAGCATCGGCGGCAATTTGCTGCATGGTTTTGAGTTCGGTTTCTGAGGGTTGAACTGTTAAGCTACGTTCCAATCCCATCAGATGAGCGCGTAAGGGACTATGCCCAAATAGGGGTGCAACATTGGCACCAAGTGGTAATTGTTGTAAATGTTTTAAATATTCTGCGGGTGTTTGCCAAGAAACCGATTGTTTTAACCATTTCTCAATCATTCGATGGGAAAGGGTTTCGACTCTTTGAAAAATATCTGCCAGCATTTGGGGTTTACCAACTGCAACAGACAAACTGCAATTACCAATTACAACGCTGGTAACACCATGACGCACCGATTCGCTCAATCCCGGTGCAATTTCTAACTCTAAATCGTAGTGGGTGTGAATATCAATAAATCCTGGTGTCACCCACAAGCCGGAAGCATCTACAACTTGATGAGCATTGGAGGTAAGAGAGGATGCGATCGCCACAATCTTACCATTTTTAATACCAATATCTCCCCGCATAGGCGCAGATCCTAAACCATCGAAAATTAACCCGTTTTGAATCAGCAAATCTAACATGATTTTTAGTTAATTTTTCAATATTTATGCTGACTAAAGGGGCATTTACTCAAAGGTGTGCCCATTAATATATAAACATAAATTAATAAGGCTCAAACCTGCTGCTATCATAGTAAAAAGTAAAAAATGTGCCGTCTTCAACTATGAGCCCAAGAATGATATCTAAAGTTTCTAAGAAGTAGGGACTACCAGATTCATTATCAGTGCTGATGACAGGTTTATCTAATATGGCAATAACAATTGCTGGTTGATTCTTGTGGGGAAACTTTCTATTTTTTAAGTGTTCCTTCCATTTCACGATTTGTCCAACTTCCAAAGATTCTTTTTTGAGAAAACTTTTACAAACTGATTTGATCTGGGCAATATATTCCTCTCCATAGTTATTTTGTTCCTCTTCATTAACATCTTTATCGCGCTCTTTTTCGTTAAGATTTTTCATTATTTCCGCTATAATATCTTCTGGCTTACTCATTACAGTCCTTCCTTTAACTAAAAATAGTTTCAACGCTATCTTTATATATACTTGCAGTGTTACTTAGATTAACTTGCCCACTTATCAAGTCTAACATCCAATGGTATCGTGTTTAAAGAATCCTCAAAGTTGTTAGGGAAAGTTCGCAGCTTTGACTTCTGTCTACTGGTAGAATCTGTCAAGATAATCTTCCACATGGCAGAGCTAATTTCCTTCAATTTATTCATCTGACAAAAACCCTTATTTTTTTCAGTCCCCAATTTATCTAGCGAGTAGATAGAACTGGGAGGAATTAGATACCAACTTGCTGGTACAACCTCTAGTAGCCACCAATTGAATAATTCACGTCGTCCGTGGGAACCGGGGAAGATTGCATAGCCCTCTAAACAATTCTCTAATATATCTAGTAATGATTCTAAGGATTGATTGTAATCCAAAGTTTTAATCGCACTCAGATAAACATCTAATGCTTCAAATATTATTTGAAAATTTCCCACGTTTTTATTTGTATAATCAATTTGAATCCCATCTACTAGATCATTAAATTCTTCCTCTCTTAGAGCATTAGAAAACTTTCTTTTAGAATCCAGCATCTTTTCAATATTTTCTAGGAGCCAGAGTTCTATCTTACTAATAGTTTTTTGTGGAATCAAGTTTAATGGTTGATAATATTGAACTGTTGGTTCTACAACTGAAGCTAGTATCAGCGCCATCCAAACATAACGAATGTGGCTCAGTGTTTGGTTGTTACTCTGAAACAGAAACATTTCCAAAATTTCATCTAAAGCATCTTGAAGTGAAGCTGCATCCTCTTCTTCTGGTTCATAGAGTTCTTCATAATGTTGCTGCCATACCCTACTTAGCGTACCTTGGATGGATTCAGGCAATTGGCGCAACAAGGACAACCTTTTTTCTGTAACACTGCTGTATTCCAAAGTCATAACTAATTTCTTCCTCTTTAAGATTCGGGTGGATACGGGTAATCCCAGAAAACTTCTATCTTTATGTGCGGGAACTTCTCCTCAAACTGTCTCAAAATGCTATTACAACTTTCACATGGCTGTAACTCAGTATACAGGTAGAGTTGGCCTTCTACTTCAAGATCATAGAACATCTCAAGAGTATCAGCAATTTGTGACAAAACTTTGTACTCAGCATCAGTATCCATGATACGCTGGGTTCGAGAATCAATAGCTGGCTCGAATTGTCCTCCTGCTGACTTCGGCTTGGGTATTTCCCTAATTGGACTTTTGTTGCCACCTCTAGATGTTGCTGCTGCACAAAAGGCTACACCTCCCTTAACCTGTAGCTCAGCAAGTGCGACATTTCCTCTGCGGACTGGTTTCTTGAGGTACTGCTGTCGGATTAAAACAGCATTAGCTTGTAAGTCCTCTTTTCTCAGAACTTTAGCTCCTCAAAAAACTATATTTATAAAGCTAGCATCATTCTTTGTTTCCTTCAAGGCTTTCGCCCATAATGCTCGGTTTTAACCCACTCCGATCGCCCCTCTTTCACACACATCCTTAAAGTTATTAAAATCATCACTGGAATCCAATGCACCATGTAAACAGAACCTTGAATCGTTGCCCAAATTAATCGCCATCCTCGTAAATCTTGAAATTGGTAAACTCCGACCATGAAACTAACGGTAAGCAGAAAACCGAGTAAAGTTTGGAGTGGAAAGATAACGGAATGATGGCTATAAAAAATTGTCCAGAGTAGGTCAGGTATGAGTCCAATCGGTAGAATAAATTGCAATATTAAAAACAACAACAAGTCAATTTCTTTTGACCAGCCTAAAGTTAAAAATTGAGGGAAGTAATCTAGGTGACGTTGATAGCCACCTTCAGCCCAACGACAGTGTTGATGCCAAAGATTTTTCCAGGTAGCGACTCCTTCTTCCTCAACTGCTGGCAGGGTGACAAATTCAATTTCTGTACCGATTAAATAAAGCTTGAAAGTCAGATCCAAATCGTCTGTTACAGTATCTTCGCTCCAACCCTTAAACTGTTCTAGTAGTTCTCGTCGCACTAACATTCCATTACCCCGGAGTTCAGTTATTCCGGTAACAGCAATGCGATGAGTTTGCAGAAAAGCATCGCAATTCATTTCCATCTGCTGGCAACGAGTTAGGAAATTGGTATCAGCATTAGAAATGCTTTTTCGTACCTGCACTGCACCGATCGCACTCTGCTGAAATAAAGGTACTGTTTGCTGTAGGAAATCGGCAGGAAGTTGAGCATCGGCATCGCAAACTAGGATAATCTCTCCCTGTGTGAAGGGAAAAACCGCATTCAGCGCCCCTGATTTACCTCCTTTTGATTCTCGCCGATGAACTTGTAACCTGGGAAATTGAGTTTGTAATTCGCTTAAAATCTGGGGAGTTTCATCGGTACTACCATCATCAATTACCCAGATATCTAAATGAGTAGTGGGATAGTTAAAGTGAAATAGGTTATTAACTAAATCAGTTAATACTGCACTTTCATTTTTAGCGGGAACCAGAATCGAAACTTTCGGCAAATCGACATCGCGCTCAATCTTTGGAGAAGTGGGTTTTGCTATCAGCATCCGTACTGTTTGAATAGTCAGGACTGCCGTTAATCCCACCATGAACCATTGCGTCTGGGGTTGCCAGTGAAGTAAACTCACGATACCCCAGACCAATAGAACTACCAATGCTGCCTTGATACGGCGATCGCCATGAACACGGACATCATGACTTGACGGATAAATACTAATTCCCACTGTATTAGCTACACCCTTTCTGTTGGTTGCTTACGCCTGCGATGCCATAGCAGCATCCCGACTGCCCCCAGGAGTAGACCTCCCACCCCTGCTGCTAGTGTCATAGCACGACCCGCTTGCTGGGCACCGTTCAGTACCGGGTTATTCAGTAGGTTGGAAGAAAAATGCAGCGATTGAATTGTCCATTGGCTTTGGAACTTTTGCATCACGGCTGTCCACCGCATTGCCATATTAGCCGCATTACCGTCTTTGAAAGAGAAGGTTGCGATCGCATCTCCGTAGGAAACCGCAGTCTCCGGCGAGAGAAACCTTCTGAGACTATCCACCTTCAAAGTCATTTTAATGTCTTGGATTGAACTGGAGAACTGCTGATTCCAGTATTTCTCAAAGTCTTGCACCTTATGAAAAACCCGGTTATCCACCGTTGTAATCGTGAAGGTGGGATGTAAGCTTCGCTCAATTTTGGAAAAATCACGAGTGTTGATAGCTTGCAGGGCCATCTCCCGCGTGCGAATAATCGCATTGATGTCCTGTTGGTTAACATCTGCCCAAGCGCATTGAGGCACATTCCAAATTGCCAGCACTAGCAAAATGCTCCAAAGTATCTGCCAACATCGGTATCCGCTTGTCGGTTTTTGTTTCGTCATGTACGTTCCGGGAGATTTCGTAAAAATAAGCGGAACATTGTCTATAGCCCTACCCAATCAGAGAGGATGCCAGCACTACTGATTCCTCCCAAACTCCTTAGTCTGTTGCTAGACAATCGCTCCCCCCAAAGACTATCATACGACGATCGCGATCGGCCGCGTGAGGTACGCGATCGGGTTCGCCAATGGTTGAAAAATCGGGAATACAGGTTACAGGATGCTGTCACCAACGCTCAAGAATTGATTGAAATCCAGCGCTGTCTGTGAGGACAGTCGTGGCAATTTTGAGCAGAGGCATAAAAATGTTATTTTTTGAACAAAAGCATAATAACTCCGAAAGAGCCGATTATCTCGTCCACCCAGCAGCTCAACACGTCAGTGCAGCGGACGCACAAGAGCCCTATACACATAAATAATATTTTGTCAAGCAAAAATTAGATGCGATCGCCCTGCCCTCATACAGAACCAGGGGCATATAGCCCCTGATTTCTTCGATTAGCGACAGGAACGATATTTGATGTGATAAACCAAACCACGGTGAGCGAGGTCGAAGGAGTCAACGGTCGCCATCCCGGAACCACTGGCGGTCATCGCCGCATTCACCCGCATATTTACACTGTCACCACAACGCGACCAAACATTAGCTACGGTCGCTAAGCTATCTCGAACGTTATAGTTAGTTTCGCCCCTAAAAGTCCGAGAAAAAACTGGGCCACGGTTACCGGCGAAAAAGTATTCTGCTCGTAAGTTCCCACTGGTTCCAGGCGAAACATAGCCCCGATAATCAGCATCGTAGAGAGAAATTTGATAGCCTTGAGGTAATTTGATCGGAATACTCAAATTACAGCTTTTCCGTCTTTCTGCTGGGACATTCCCCAGGGCTGTAAACTTATCAAATAGAATGGTTAGCTCTTGACCGTCGGGGCTAACGCTCACGCTGGCGGATAGATTGGGGCAACCGCTACCACCATAGCTTGCGCCTAAAATTTCTACTTTGCCATCAGCAAAGGCGGGGCTAATCAAAGTAGTAATTAATGTTGTTGCCGCCAGAAATGCTTTAACAAACTTCATGGATGTTCTCCTTAATGAATTAACTTTTATGTAAAAGTAACCCTGAATAATAAGCAAAATTTAGGCAAGGGTTTTTCAACTTTCCGAGCCAAATTATTCACTTTAAATTTCCAAAGTGAGGAAACATAAGATGAGGAGCTAAATTACAATACCTAGATCATTACTTTTTCGACTATCGGAATTGAGCGAAAAAGATTTATTTTTGGCTTATACTTGACAAGATTCATGCCTGTTAAACAAAGTTCCGGAAGATTCGATGCCAAATGCGATCGGATAAAATAAGCTATAATCCGATCGCTGCTAGACTAGCGATCGCACTCCCGTAGTCGCACAGGTGTCTCGGACACACAAAAAAGCAGTATGCAGAAAGAATTATTCAACTGGGGTCAAAGGCGAACCTGATAAATTCCTTGCACAAACAGGCTATGAAAAACTTAAAACAAGCCATCATTGAGTGTTCTGGCCCTGACCTGGAACAACGAAAACATTGGTATTCGCCCGCAGCAGAGGCTTACAACCAAGTCAGACCCTGCTATCCTGATGAACTGATCGATCGGGTTTTTGAAGTCGCGAAACTCTCGTCCAACTCAACCATTCTGGAAGTGGGATGTGGCCCAGCAACAGCAACCACTTCCTTTGCCGCTCACGCCCAAATCTCCATCGATCGCCACAAAGTACAAATTTGTCAGCGCTTCGTTGGCTAGAGCAATCAAATATCCTCTTCCTTACAAATTCATAGTCAATGTTAGGAAGTTTTAATTAAATTAAGGAGTTTCAACAATGGCAATAGGCCCAAGCCCTGATGGCTTTTCTTATCTTTTAGATGATACTGACAATACTTTGACCCTTTCTCCAGGTTTTCTTGCCCCTTATCCAGGCGGACTGATTGCATTAGGAGGAAATGATAGAATTAGAGGCTCATCGGACGCAGAGATTATTTACGCCAATACAGGTGAAGATACCCTGAATGGTGGAAGCGGCAACGACACCTTATTTGGCGGTAAAGATAGGGACTTTATATATGGGGAAGATGGGGATGACTTTCTAAACGGGAACATAGGTCAAGATTTTGTAGAAGGTGGGAATGGAAATGATTTTATTCGAGGTGGTAAAGATGAAGATCTTCTAGTTAGTGGAAACGGCAACGATACCCTCATCGGCGATATGGGAGTTGATGCGTTAGCTGGAAATGCAGGCAGCGACTTATTTGTACTCAGAACGGATACGGCTACATCTGACCAATTTGGTGCAGATATAATTCTGGACTTTGATAAGTTTAGCGATCGCATTGCCGTAACTGGGACACTGACAGAAGCGGATTTGATACTTCAAAGCATTAATCAACCAATTCAAGAACTTTTAAGTCAGCAGGGATATAATCTGCGTCCTACAGAGTTGAGATTAACAACATTGCTCCTAACCGGAGCAGATATCGATCCAAATGGTGATGGCATTGCCAGCGGCACTCAAATAAAAATTGCAGCAACGGGAGAATTCCTGGGCTATGCTTTGAATGTAACGCCAGCCGACCTCAGCGGCCATTTTGTAAACGTGCCTGTGATTTAATCTTCGACATAAATTCTCACCTTTAAAAGTCGCATAGTCAGCTTTGAAGATGCCGTCAGGATTTCTGGTCTTTATTGTCATCACTTAGCATATTGAGCAATTTTTTTGCAACTATAGCGCCGACGACTACTCCACCAACCACTTGAGCAATCTTGACAGCTTGCTTTACCCCATCACCAGAATTGAGATGTTCGTGGAATATCTCATCTTTTAGCCAGTCTGTAGTGACTTTGAAGTTATGAACCGGAGTTGGCAATAGCTCTATATAAGTGCCTTGGCGAATCAAATGACCCACTTCGCCCGTAACTTCAAAAACGTCAAAAATGTTAGCGGCACTGTTTTCTAAGCCTAGTTTTAGGAGGGTTCCGCGTAGGTTAACCCGATCTGGTTTTGGCTCATGTCCTAATGCGATCGCTTTCAAATTATGCGAGATCGCAGCTCCTTGCTGATAGGCTACTTCGGCAGTGGGAGGCAGAGGTTTAGTATCATTGTGTTGTTCAGAGGAATTAGATATTAGCTCTTTATGCAGCTCTAAATGCTCGTAGTCACGGCCCTCAGCCGTTGATGATTGCACATCCACCGCACAATCACCACCCGCAAAAACTTCTGGAAAATCGGGTAACTGCAAAGTGGGAGTAACGTGAACGCGACCATCTTTATCACGGTGTTCGTCGGGAATCAGCAAGTTTTTAATCAGTGGATGTGTAGCAGTTCCACTTGTCCAAATAGTGGTGGATGCTGATAGTATCTCAGACTTTCCATCGCGCTTATATTCAACTGAGTCTCGACGAATAGCCGTCGCTTCTGCTCCTGCGATTAACTCCACTGGTACGGCGCGTTTTTCCAATTCCTGCTCGGCAGTTTCTGTTGGAATTGTTGGTTAAATTTTTACCGCAGATGTAGACAGATGGACGCAGATGAACGCAGATAAGAGGGGTAATTTTTTTAGGCAACTGATGCGTAAGGACATGATATTACTCGGAGCAGTACCGCAAGTTCTGCTATCTAATTAAAAAGAAACCAATTAATCCAAAGCTGAGAAAGATAGCGAGAAGGATAGCGTGTTCAACTCTGGGGCTAAAAATCTTGACAGCAATCACTAAGCCAACCGCCAGAAGGACAACGCCAACATCCACAGCGATCGCCCCGTGTCGATCGATCAATGGATCTTTTTGGACTGATTCAGCCGAAGTGAGAAAGTAAATTGTGATGATTGCTGGTAATTTTTGAGTTGGCAAATTCATAAAAAACCTCTTTCTAGGGTGGCCAGAGATAGATCGGCGAGAATAGGACAACCCAAATCACGTCAACAAAGTGCCAGAACAAAGTAGTTGCACTGACACCAAAGTGACCATTGTTGTAGTTGCCCCGAAGAAAGGAACGAAAAAACATGAGCAACTGCAAGAGAATGCCGGTAAAAACGTGCAGCCCGTGGAAGCCTGTCAGCAGGTAAAATGTACCACCCATCAGCCCGGTAGTCAGCCGGAAGTTAAGGTTACTCCACTCAATTCCCTGACCAACTAAGAAGTAAATTCCCATCCCAGAACTCAAAGCCCAAAGCCAGCGAAATCTAATAATTTTATGGTGCTTGAGGGCGTTTTCTGCGGCTTGAATAACGAAGCTACTTGAAAGCAGTACCACAGTATTAATAATAATAAATTTAGACAATTCCGGTCTTTTGATACCAGGCGTAATCCAGTTGTAATCGGTCAATCGTAGAGCAATATAGGTGAAGAAAAAGCTAAGAAAAACTAGGCTTTCCGACAGCAAAAATACGGTAACGCCGAACATCCCTTTACCATGATGATCGTGAGCGATGCCGCCACCAATTGGTAAGAACCTTTGTAACCAATTCGGGAGGGATTGTACTAAGCGATCGAAACGGATCGGGCTTTCATCTATGTGATGTGTAGGATTTGGCATAACTCCGATGATTTTGGATTTTGGATTTTGGATTTTGGATTTTGGATTGAGGAAAACCGTCAATTCCTCCCCTCTCGCCTTATCTATTCTTGAGTAGCGGCGGCCTCTGGTATCGTTTTAGAGTTGTAGTTATAAGGCGGCTCATTGACAACAGGAATTTGCTCAAAGTTCTCCCTCGGTGGTGGCGAAGAAGTCTTCCACTCCAACCCTGTAGCGTGCCAGGGATTGTCGGATACTTTTTTACCCAATAGCAAAGAACCGACCATATTGGCAATAAAGGGCAGCGTAGACATCCCCAACAAAAACCCCCCCAAGCTAGCAATAATATTCCATCCTTGGAACTGCGTATCGTAAGAGGAAACGCGGCGCACCATGCCTTGTAAACCCAGTGGGTGCATGGGGAAGAAAGTGAGATTAGCACCGATAAAAGTTAAAAAGAAATGCACTTTTCCCCAGCCTTCGGCGTACATCCGCCCGGTTATTTTTGGGAACCAGAAGTAAATCGCCGCAAAGATTGCCATCGTTATTGTATTGTGGACGACGTAGTGGAAGTGATCTACCACAAAGTAGGTATTGTTGACATGAATATCAAACGGCACTGAACTAAGCATGATGCCAGTAATTCCACCGAAAACAAACATCACCACACCTCCCAAGGCAAATAACATGGGGGTTAAAAGGTGCAATCTGCCATTCCAAACGGTAGCAGTCCACGCAAATACTTTGACACCAGTAGGTAGAGCAACCAACATTGAGGAAACCATGAAGAGTATCCGCATCCAATTGGGTGTAGCACTGGCAAACATATGGTGTACCCAGACGAAGATGCTGACTAAACCAATCCCGAAGGAGGCGATCGCAACCGATCGATAGCCAAACAAAGGATTGCGAGAAAAGGCGGGGAGAATTTCCGAAAAAATGCCTCTAGCAGGCAGCGCCATCACGTAAACTGCCGGATGGGAGTAGAACCAAAATAGGTGCTGATAGATGATTGGGTCGCCATTTTCTAGGGGTTTGAAGAAATTTGTGCCAAAAGTGAGGTCAAAAAATAACAGTACGATCGCACCCGTCAGGGAAGGTAGGCAAATTAGTTGCAACAACTGGGCGCTGAGAACTGTCCAAACGAAAATCGGCATCCGAAAAAACGTCATCCCCGATGCCCGCATCCAAACAATTGTGGTAATAAAGTTGACTCCCCCCATAATCGAGGAGATACCCAGTAGCATTACACTTAGTATCCAAATTGACTTGCCGTTGATGGGATAACCAGTTGGGTTTTGGAGGCTGATTGGTGGGTAAGACCACCAGCCAGCTTGTGCGGGTCTGCCTTGTACTAAAAAGCTTGATAGTAGCAAGATACCTGCTGGGGGAATTATCCAAAAAGCGATCGCATTCAGAACTGGAAACGCCATGTCTTTTGCGCCAATCATCAACGGCACTAAGTAGTTGGCAAGACCAGCATTGAATGGGATAATCCACAGGAAAATCATCACTGTACCGTGCAAGGTGAATAAGCCATTATATAAAGAGCGATCGACCAAATCTGATTCGGGAGTAAGCAGTTCGCCCCGAATAATCATCGCCAACAGCCCGCCAATCAAAAAGAAAATAAAGGTCGTCACCATGTACTGAACACCGATAACTTTATGGTCGGTGCTAAAGCTGAAATATTCCTGCCAGTTGGTATCAGGTTCGCTGTTGCGATTTTCCGATTCTTCAGTAATTTGGATAGAGTTATTTGTCATATATTTTTTATTTAGGGGTAGCAGCTTGAGAAAGCCATTGACTATAAGCTTCACTTGAATCAACATATACATCCGCCACCATCAAAGCAAAGTCGGTGCCACTGAATTGGGAATCACGCAGGTGATATTTGCCGATTAGGGTGGGTGTTAATACAAGGTTAATGTTGCGGTTGGGGATGATATCTTGCTTTAACCTGAATTCAGGGACATAAAAGCCGTGGATCGCGTCTTCGGAATGCAAATTTAAGCGGGTACGTTCATTTACTCTCAGGTGTAATTCGTTACTAATGGCATTATTTCAAAACCAGCACAGTTGGGGCGGCAGTCCAGAGGATTTCCAGCCTCACATCGCTTCTGGCAGGATGACCGTGACTCCAGTCTCCCTTGGGCGCACGACCGGTGAGAATTGAGTATCCGACTAAAGTTTTAAGGCGATCGCTTGTCATATTTTTGACACACTAATGACACACTAATGACATAAAACTTCCTTTAATATCACAAAAAGCATTATTTAAATATGAAAATAATATGTAATTTTATCGATGATAATCAAAAAATTCTATCCTTAGAAATAGATGCTTAACGCAAGTTGCTAGTTACATTAAGTAGGGTGCGTCAGAGCGATAAAATTAGCGATCATGTCCAAAAATTTGGGGTATGCACCCTACAAGTTGATTTAAGTGTGACAGTTGGCTTCAATCCCGATCCTAATAGTTTTAGGATTAGATAAGTAGTTGTTAATCGTATTGATTAGGTACAAATTTACTTGACTAGGAAATAAAACGAGGAAAAAATATGAGCTATTCCCCTAATCTTCTTAAAGATCAAAAAGCACTTGTAACGGGTGCAAGTTCCGGTATTGGTGAAGGAGTCGCCCGCGCTTTGGCTGCATCGGGTGCTTCTGTTGTAGTCAACTACCATTCTGAACAGGAAGCAGCAGAGAAGATTGTCAGCGAAATTCGATCGCTCGGTGGGGAAGCGATCGCCATTGGTGCAAATGTCGCCAAGGAAGAGGAAGTTTTGTCGATGTTTGACCAAATGTACCAGCACTTTGGCACGATCGACATCCTGGTAAACAACGCCGGATTGCAAAAAGACTCAGCCTTTGTAGACATGACTCTCGACCATTGGAATTTGGTTATGGGCATCAACCTAACCGGACAATTTCTCTGTGCCCGTGAAGCGGCAAAAGAGTTTCTCAAGCGGGGCGTGAAGCCAGATATCTCCAGTGCCGCAGGCAAAATCATTTGTATGAGTTCGGTACATGAGGTGATTCCTTGGGCGGGTCACGTCAACTACGCTACCAGTAAGGGCGGCATCCACATGATGATGCAGAGTATTGCCCAGGAACTCGCACCCCACAGAATTCGGGTCAATAGCATTGCACCCGGTGCTATTAAAACTCCCATCAATAAAACAGCCTGGGACACGCCAGAAGCTGAGGCAAAATTACTAAAACTCATTCCCGCAAAACGAGTTGGAGATGTAGCAGACATCGCCAAAGCTGCTGTTTGGCTTGCCTCGGATGACTCAGATTATGTGAATGGTGAAACTCTATTTGTAGACGGCGGCATGACTCTGTATCCAGGGTTTGCCACGGGGGGCTAAATGAACGCAGAACAGCAACGGTTAGAGGAAAATCGCGAACCAGAGGAACCTTGGTATCGTTGGGGTTCCTACCTTCGCGATCGCCAATGGGGGACAGTCCGCGAAGATTATTCACCCTACGGCTCAGCTTGGGACTGAAAGAAAGGATAGCAAAGTGCAAGGTCAGCCGTGCGGAGGCTTTAGTAAAAACACAGTCCGCCTTGCTTTGAGCGTTCAATACTGTCCCGATCGTACTCCGATATTCCGCCAAATACGGTTAAAGTGATTCTTGTAGACGACCGATCGCACAGTGTATAGTTCTAACTTCATAGGCAATTCGATCCAGTTGGGTGGAAACGGGAGTTTGTTCTCTCACTGCTTGCAAGGTAGGCGTTACAGTACTTGGATTTGTTGCCAGATCTGATATCCGAGCGGTATGTAACTGTTCGATCCGATCGTGAATTGCTTCGAGATAAGTATCCAGCGCGGGTAAAGGCTGGGGTGGCTGTCCTTGTTGCAGGGCATTTGCTAAGTTCTCCAAAACTTGGACAATGGCATCGGTAAATCGCTTAATATCCGCAAATTCGTACTCTGGGCTAAATTTCCGTTGGTGTTCCGCTAGAGCCGTGACCGAGCTGAAAAAGCCACGAATGTAGAGCGTCAGCATCGCCATCGGTTCGACCTCTCCTCGAACGTGACGGGGTTCGCCCAATAACCTTTGAACAGCAGCAGCAATATTGGCATTCTCCAATGCTGCTTGATGACGCAGGTTTACGATCGTCTCAGTATATGGCGCTCGTTCTGGGTTGAGATAGCTGGCGACAACCTGTTGAAAGTAAGCAAGATTGGCGAGAATCGTTGTTTCTAGTTGTGCTGGAAGTTGCTGTCGTTCCCAACTGGGGAATAACAGATAGCTGCCGAGTAATGCTAAAGTGCCGCCAATTAAGCTATCGACGATGCGTAATGCTCCTATCTCCCAGCCACCTTTACTCGTCACGTTGAGTAGCAATATGACGACGGGTGTGAGGAGAGTGATGAAGATACCGTAGCTAAGAGGCCGCACCGACATGGCAGCGACTATCAGCAGCAGGATGCAAACTAAGATTGCCAATGGATTGTGGATGAGTGTGACTAAGACAATGCCGACAATCCCCCCTAATGCGGTGCCAACGACCCGTTGCACTGTTGACTATTTGGTTGGCATCCTCAATTAAAACGAGTAACTGATTGCCCCGTAAGTTAGCCGTTTCTGGACTTGTCCGCACAGCACTCCAGACACTCCGGGCTGATGTCAAATCCCGTATCACGCTATCCTGAGCTTGTAACAATTCCTCTGCCCACTCCCGACGCTCTTCGGGATTTAAGGGTATGTCGCTTGCAGTTCCCAAAAATTTGCTCAATGTAGCATAACAGGTTGCGGCTGCCTTCATAACGGGTGCATAGGGGCGCAGCACCCACAATCCTAGAGATAACACCATCGCCCATACACCTCCAGCTAGGCACAGCACACATTGCTGAAGAACTGTAGACAAATCGGGGAACGAAGCAAATCTGGCTAGCGAGACGATAAACATAATTGATGTCACCAGGCTAACCGTTGCGGCGGTCGTGCCAAACAAACCAGCTAAGCCTGCAATGAACATCACCAGAAACGTCGTTGGAATAGCTAGCCAGAGGGTGTTGCTAACTAGATTTGCGATTAGCAACGCCACAGTAACCCCAATTGTCGTCGCCAGCATTGCCGTCGCTTTCTGGCGATAGGCTCCACCCCCATCCACCATCCCAACAAACATGGCTGCCATTACCGCGATCGCACTGGCAGCAGGATGACCTGCAACGAATCCCACTGCTATGGGGCCACTCACTGCCAAAAGAGTACGCAAGCCGTAGAGGATGGCAGGCTTACCGGGCTTAAGCTGAAACTGCTGCCATAGCCAGTTTAGAGGTCGTTGATGGATAGATGGCAAACTGGGAGAAGGAACGGAAGATACCCGCCGACAGATATTCAAAGATGAATTATATAACCTGGAAGGGGTTGGATCGGGTACACAAGTTTATTATCGCCAAGTTCAGATGACGATTGGGGAATATACTTTTCCCTGTCGAATTGGTATTCTTCCCTACAGCAACTTTACTCGCATTTTAGGACAAGCTGATATATTCGACCAATTTGCTATATAATTTCGTAGATTTGAAGGCAAAGTAATCTTTACTCGTAGGGATAAATGCTAAAACGGTGTTTGCAGTGGCTTTCGGTAACTATACTATGCTTCAGCTTACTAATTTTAACCGGCTGTCAGGCATCAACTGGTGGTAATAGTAATGTCATTCACCTGACTTTGTGGCATAGCATGAATCCGCCACCAAGTCGCGATGTGTTTCAAAAATTTGTAGATAAATTCAATCAAAATCATACCGATATCCAAGTAGAATCCCTTTACACTGGTCAAGCGGATCAGCAAATGCCGAAGATTTTAACCGCAGTAGTCGGTAATGCTGCACCGGATATGTTATGGTTTGATTCCCTACTCACGGGTAAATTGGTTGAATTAGGAGCAATTCAACCGCTTGAAGATTGGCTAAATAATTCCCCATTAAAGTCGGAAATTGTTCCGAGCTTATTTGAAGGAATGGTGCTGGACGATCGCATCTGGTCTATCCCTTTTACTACCAGTAATTTAGCAATTTTTTATCGTCCCAGTCTATTTAAAGCAGCAGGTATTACCAAACTACCCGAAACCTGGTCAGAACTAAGGCAAGTTGCCAAAAAACTGACTCTTGATAAAAATGGCGATCGGCACATAGACCAGCATGGTATAATTTTACCTTTGGGTAAGGGAGAATGGACTGTTTTCAGCTGGTTGCCTTTCATGTTCAGTGCTGAAGGCGAGTTGCTGAAAGACGATCGACCAAATTTAGTAAATCCTGGTGCGATCGCAGCTTTGCAACTTTGGTCAGACTTACTAAAAGACGGTTCGGCTATCCTTTCCCAACCAGAACGCGGTTATGAAGAAGACGCTTTTATTGCCGGTAAAATAGCGATGCAAATAAAGGGTTCTTGGAATGTTAGCTTTTTCGATAAAGTTGGCATAGATTTCGGTGTTTTCCCAATGCCAAAAGCAAAGAAAAAAGCGACAATCGTAGGAGGAGCCAATATGTTTGTCATGACAACTACTCCCGAACGAGAGCAAGCATCGCTGAAGTTTTTGGAGTATGTTTTAAGCGAAGAATTCCAAACTGAATTATCTTTAAAAATCGGGTTTTTACCGATAAATATAAAATCTAAAAATAGCAAAATTTACCAAAAATTCGTCGCCAAACAGCCAGAAATGAAAGTGTTTTTAGATCAGATGAATTCGGCCCGATCGCGTCCTATTATCGCTGGATATACTCGTCTATCAGAAAATCTCGGTCGAGCCATTGAAGAAACTCTTCTCGGTAATTCCCCAAAAGAAGCTCTGCAAAAAGCTCAAGACCGCCTCAAACTGATTTGGGAGACGGAATAGACCAATAACAAATCAATTCTCCGGTGGATTCTTATAATTTGGCCGATTCGATAAATTATCTGTAGCGGGCAATCCCCGGATGCGACTCAACTGGGTTAAAGCCCAGCGGGCAGTTTCTTGCACCTCTGCATCAGGATCGTCGATCGCATGGCGCAGCAGTTGGCTAACTTGAGCCATCATATCGTAAATCCGCGTCAAGTCCCGAATGGCGTTCTTCCGCACCTCCGCATTTTCATCTTGCAGCGAGATTGCTAAAGCACGATTCATAGGTTTGAGCGTCCGGGTGCCAATTTGCGAGAGCGCCTCTAAAATTAAGCTACGTTGTTTCGAGTCTGCATCCATCAACAACTCCAGTAAGGGCTGCATCGCTCTAGAGTCTCCCCGTTGTGCTAGCTCCCAAATAGCCTTGCGCCGCTTAGTCGGATCGGGATTTTGTAGATCTTTGATTAATTCATCAACAATATTAATTTTCGGCAGGCGAGTAGGTTCTCGAACTTCCAACGCCTCTGCCTGCGGCACTGCCGTTGATTGTTCTAAATTTTTATTGTCAGCAATTGGCGAAATGTCACTGTTATAGCTGTTAACATCTGCCTGGGGCACTGGGGTAGATTCTTCGGAATGTTTATTTTCCGAACTCCAAGAAATGCCACTGTTGTAGCTGTTAGGTTCTACCTGCGACTGTGAGATTGATTCGTCTGGATGTTTATTTTCCAGAACCGATGAAGCGCCATTGCTGTGACCGTTTTTGTCAGGTTGCAGCTCAAAGGAGTTGGGTTGAGAGTTTGAGGCTTCAAGATTGGAGTGTTCGCTAGAGCCACTTTCAAATGATTCTGGCTCTGGGGGTTGCTCTTGTGCTATAGGTTCTGTCTTTTCATCAGAATGTCTGAGCAAGTAGAGCAGTCCCCCAGCAATAACAATGAGGACTGTTCCCGTACCTATCCACCACAACGCCCAGTAGGACTTAGAACTTTTAGGAACTGGAGTTGGCTTGGTGGTAGGTTTTTGTTTGTCGAAGCTAAAGTCTGGAATTGTGTCAGTCGTAGTGGGTTTTTGAGTTGGGGTTGGGGAGCGACGCTGAGCGACGATATCGACGATATCTGCGACTGTTGAACTTGCAAGCAACTTGGTAGTTCCGGTCGGAACAACTAGCGCTAGAGGCAAGTCTCGCAGTAGCGTAGGCTTATGCGTGCTGTAGGCATTAACTTGCGCTCCAACTGCATTGCGGGCAAAGCCCAGGCAAGTCATACAAGAGAGCAGAAGTAAAGCGGAGCGTGAGGGCATCATAAACTAACTCAGGGGTAGAAGGGGCGGCCAGTATGACCCACTGGGTAGATGACTTTGAGCTAGTTTAATCCTAAACTGCGATTTGCTCAGAAACTCAGCCCTAGTGCCTGAGATCCCAGAAAGTCCATGCGAATATAGTAAAAATTAGCAGCCCCTGCCGCTAATTTAACGCCAAATTTCTGATTCAGATTCAGGTATTTTGATGGGAAGCTCCGCCAATTCTACTTTGGAAGGCTCTAATAGCTTGACTGATGCAGGTGTTTCACTGTCAGATATCTTGGGTTGCAGTAACTTTGCGAGTGTATCTCGCTGATTGACTAGGTAGATGCTGACTAGAGTTAGGCAGACTCCCATCCACTGATATGGCTCTAGCATTTCGGATAGGAAGAAGTTGCCGAATAGGAGGGCAAATACTGGGGTTAGAAAGGTGAGGGAACTGAGGCTGGTTAAGCTGCCGCTTTTGGCAAAGTAAAAGAATAGACCGTAGGCTAAAGCACTGCCAAAAATAGTTGAGTAGCTTAATGCTATCCAGCTGGAGAAATCCAGATGTTGCCACTGCTGGGTTTCTGTGGCGGCTGAGAGGGCAAACAAGGGCAAACCGCCCAAAATCATGTGCCAGCCGGTGGCGCTCACAGGGTCGGCATAGCGGCATACGAGCCGAATGAGGATAGTTCCCACTGCCATTGAAAGGGCGGCCAGCAACATCAGCCACTCGCCATTATGAAACAACTGCTGGATGTCTATTGATGGTGCTTGAGCGCTACCTTGCAGCAGATTCATTATCCACCCATCCGGTAAACCAATCAAACTGATCCCCAGGACGCCTATCCCAAGTCCCAACCATCCCCACAATCCAATCCGCTCCTGAAATAGCCACAGGGAGAGCAGCGCTACAGCCAGAGGTTGGGAGTCGATCATTACCGAACCCAAACCAGCACTGGTGCGAACCAATCCCTCTGCTAAAAAGCCTTGAAACAGCGCCCCATCCACGAGGGCAAACAAACTTATCCACAACCAAGCCGACCAAGTGCGGGGTTGGGGTCTTCCCGTTATCATGGCAAATACCAACACCAAAACACCTGCTGGCACGAGGCGTACCCCAGCCATAAACAGCGGCGTTGTCTGTGGGATGATGCCTTTCATCGCTACCATTGCCGTACCCCACAGGAAAAAGGGCGCGATTAGAAGTAGGGAAGCAAAAGGTAGTTTCGACTCAGCTAGTTTTGTTTCAATCCCTTTCAGGGACTCAAGGTTAGCCCGCTTTTCCCGCGAGAATATTAGGTTTAAATTTCTTGCCATATCAAATCGTATTGGTATCAACTGCATTAAATGGCTCCCTTGATGCTCTAGGCTGGGTTAGCTATCTTAATTGTATTGAATTATGTATTTCTGTTAAGCTGTTGACATAGGTCAAAATATTTGCCCATCAAGCTTGAGGAGATGGCAAGATGGTGAGAGTGAACTGAAACTCTGTTGTCACAGGACTTTCCTCAATCTAAAATCTAAAATCTAAAATCTAAAATCCGATGATTTGGCCTTTTAAGCCTAAGTTTCGCAAACAAATTGCCCACATTGAAGTTACTGGCGCGATCGCCGGTGCTACCCGAAAATGGGTTCTCGAAGCCCTTAAAACCGTTGAGGAAAAACGTTTTCCTGTCTTACTGCTGCGAATCGATAGTCCTGGCGGCACGGTGGGGGATTCCCAAGAAATCTACAGCGCTCTGAAGCGTCTGCAAGAAAAAGTCAAAATTGTCGCCAGTTTTGGGAATATTTCAGCGTCTGGTGGCGTATACATTGCTATGGGAGCCCAGCACATCATCGCCAACCCAGGCACGATTACCGGCAGCATCGGAGTTATTCTGCGCGGCAATAACCTGGAACGCCTGCTAGACAAAGTTGGCGTTTCTTTCAAAACCATCAAATCCGGCCCCTACAAAGACATTCTGGCCTTTGACCGAGAACTGACGGAACCAGAAGAAAATATTTTGCAAGAGTTGATCGATATTAGCTATCAACAGTTTGTGCAAACGGTGGCAGAGGCGCGAAACCTGACGGTAGAAACTGTTAAGAGTTTTGCAGATGGGCGCATTTTTACTGGAGAACAAGCCTTACAATTGGGCATAGTCGATCGCTTGGGTACTGAGGAAGACGCCCGCCGCTGGGCAGCTGAACTGGCAGGACTCGACCCCGATAAAGCCCGCTGCTACAACTTTGAAGAACGCAAACCCGTCCTAAGTCGCCTGCTGTCGGGAAACAGCAAGATGTCATCTGGACTATCATCGGGCATCGATTGGTTAGAATTTGAGCTGTCTACTAGCGGTCTGCCTTTGTGGCTCTACAGACCTTAAAGAGGGAAAGGAAAAGAGGGAAAGGGAAAGCCCTAACTATAACTAAGTTTAGTTGGGGTACTTCACATCTCAGGTTTTGTTAACATAGCCCAAGCGCTGCTGACTTTCCAGCAGCGCTTCGGTTCTGATGGAAGCGGCTAGTGAATTTATCTAAATATTTGTTTTGAAAATAAGGAGATTTCTGCGTGGAGTGGCGAGTTAGGGCAATTCGTGGGGCAACCACTGTCTCGGAAAATTCGGTTGAGGCGATTGGAGAAGCTGTGACGGAACTGCTAGATGAACTAGAAAAGCACAATCATTTAGACCCCAACGATATTATTAGTGCCATTTTCTCTGCTACCCGCGATCTGGATGCGATTTTTCCAGCCGCTCTAGCACGCAAACGTCCCGGTTGGGAAAATGTCGCCCTATTGGATGTCCAGCAGATGCACGTTCAAGGAGACTTAGAGCGCTGCATTCGCTTCCTCATCCACGTTAACCTTCCATACCCCCACGTCACTATTTACCATCCCTATTTACGTAAAGCCCAAAACCTCAGACCTGATTGGAGCTTACCCCCAAGCAGGCTCCCTCTGTAGGGCAGAGGAGCAGAGTCGCAGAGGGGCAGAGGGGTAAAGGAGTTTTTCAACTCAAAACTCACCCAGATCCCAGTCCCCGCTGGCTTGCTCTAATTATGATAATTAGGTTAAATTTAATTAAGATTTGTTCGCCGTTATTATTTTTGTGTGTCACAAATCGCCCACCAAGCGATAAACATCAAGAAGTTATCAGACTTTGTTGAAAAGCACAATTGGTGTAAATCATTACCGAGTTAGTCCTACTCCCATTTAGAGGCCACCCATCTATGAAATTTTCCTGGAAAGTCGTACTACTGTGGACCTTGCCTGTGTTAGTCATTGGAGTTTTCATCTGGCAAGGAACATTCAGCTCATCTGCGATCGACATGAATAGGAACACCGCCAGTACGCGAATGACATACGGTCGCTTTTTGGAATACTTAGATAGCAATCGAGTTACCAGTGTCGATCTATACGAGGGAGGACGAACGGCTATTGTCGAAGGGATAGATCCGGAACCGGGACTGGACAATCAGCCCCAACTGTGGCGCGTGGATTTGCCCGTAAGCGCCCCTGAACTAATTTCCCAGCTTAAAGAACAAAACATTAGTTTTGCCATCCATCCTCTTCGCAACGATGGAGCAATTTGGGGACTATTAGGAAATCTGGTTTTCCCAATTCTGTTAATTGGTGGATTGTTTTTCCTATTCCGTCGCTCTAGCAACATTCCAGGTGGCCCCGGACAAGCCATGAGCTTTGGCAAATCCCGCGCCCGCTTCATGATGGAAGCGAAAACAGACACCAAATTCGACGATGTTGCTGGCATCGAAGAAGCTAAAGAGGAACTGCAAGAAATCGTCACTTTCCTGAAACAGCCGGAACGCTTCAGCGCTGTTGGCGCTCGCATTCCCAAAGGCGTGCTGCTGGTTGGCCCTCCGGGAACTGGCAAAACTCTGCTTGCCAAAGCGATTGCTGGTGAAGCTGGCGTTCCTTTCTTCAGTATCTCCGGTTCGGAATTCGTGGAGATGTTCGTGGGAGTGGGTGCTTCGCGCGTGCGCGACTTGTTCAAAAAAGCAAAAGAAAATGCTCCTTGTCTGATCTTCATTGATGAAATTGATGCGGTCGGACGGATGCGCGGTGCGGGTATCGGCGGCGGTAATGACGAACGGGAACAAACTCTCAACCAGCTGCTGACGGAAATGGATGGGTTTGAAGGTAACAGCGGTATTATTATCATCGCCGCTACTAACCGTGCCGATGTTCTGGACTCTGCCTTATTGCGTCCGGGACGCTTTGACCGGCAGGTCACAGTTGATACTCCCGATATTAAAGGACGCCTGGAAATTCTCAAAGTCCACGCACGCAATAAGAAGTTAGCAGAAGATATTTCTCTGGAAGCTATAGCTCGTCGTACACCGGGATTTAGCGGTGCTGATTTGGCTAACTTGCTCAACGAAGCGGCAATTCTGACTGCTCGTCGGCGCAAAGAAGCGATTACGATGCTGGAAATCAACGATGCGGTTGACCGCGTTGTTGCTGGTATGGAAGGTACGCCTTTGGTAGATAGCAAGACTAAGCGTTTGATCGGTTACCACGAAGTCGGTCACGCGATCGTCGGTACGCTGATCAAAGACCACGACCCGATGCAAAAAGTTACCTTGATTCCTCGCGGTCAAGCTCGCGGTCTGACTTGGTTTGCTCCCAACGAGGAGCAAGGATTAATCTCTAGAGCCCAATTGAAGGCGCGGATTACTGGTGCTTTAGGCGGTCGTGCGGCAGAGGATGTGATCTTCGGCGATGCTGAGGTGACTACAGGTGCTGGCGGTGACTTGCAGCAAGTGGCGGGGATGGCGCGGCAAATGGTGACTCGCTTCGGGATGTCGGATTTGGGGCCACTGTCGCTGGAAAGTCAAAGCAGCGAGGTGTTTCTGGGGCGCGACTTAGGGATGCGATCGGAGTATTCTGAAGAAATTGCTTCCCGCGTTGATGCCCAGGTACGCAAGATTGTGGAGCATTGTTACGAGGATGCCAAGCGGATCGTGCGCGAGAATCGCACTGCGATCGATCGTCTGGTGGATCTTTTGGTTGAAAAAGAAACTATTGACGGTGAAGAGTTCCGGCAAATTTTGGCTGAGTATACGGTTTTGCCAGAGAAGGAGCAGTACGTAGCTCAGTTGTAATCCCGGCATTTTAGCTTGCACGGGTAAATGGGGATGGTCAACATCATTCCCATTTTTTGTTTTTAATCCCAGAATGCGTCACCCAAAAAGTGGCAATTTCCAGATATGCTAGTGTTATGAGTGTGGATTTGAGATCGATCAAGATTTAAACGCCTCGATCGATTTAGAGAACTATCCGCACGCCAACCTTGGCTAAACGGTGGAAGCCCGGATTCGGGTTAACCGCTCCGATGCCCCCTTGCGAAACAGGACGTAAACTTCAAGCGGCTCAGGTTTATACCCTAATGTCCAGCTTTGTGTCAGTTTTATGTAGCAGAACCTCCATTAAATTTACAGGTGCGATCGCCAATGTATTCGAGGTCTGGCGGATGCGGGGGCATTACCAATGGCGTAAGCGAAGCTCTTTATATGGCAATTCTCAGCCTTGAGCCCGCCCGTTCTTCTGCTTTACGCATCACCCACACCGAAATTAGCGGCGGTATAATTCCCACGATCGAAACTAGCAATGTCTTCAACACACTTCCCCGTGCCTGCGGTTGTTCCGGTTTCTGGCTTTATGCTGTAATTTATATAGGCAAAGTTGATTAAAGCTAGCCGTAACAGATCCTGTGTTAAGATATTGCTTGAGAAATAAATTCGGTGTAGTGTTTGTTTATGATGCTTATAAGCTCCTCTCCGGATCGAAATCTCTACATCACTAAATTCTGGAGAGACCAATGTCAATCTACGTAGGTAACCTATCTTACGAAGTCACACAAGAGGACATCAGCAATGTCTTCGCTGAATATGGAACGGTAAAGCGGGTTCAGCTGCCAACTGACCGGGAAACTGGCCGCGTGCGGGGCTTTGCTTTTGTGGAAATGGAAAATGAAGCTGAAGAAACAGCTGCTATTGATGCTCTTGATGGTGCTGAGTGGATGGGTCGTAACTTGAAAGTTAATAAGGCCAAACCCCGTGAAGATAGAGGTGGCGGCGGCGGCGGCGGACGCGGTGGAGATAGCCGGGGCAGGTTTAATAGCGGCGGCGGCGGCGGCGGCGGCGGCGGTAGACGGTATTAAGCTTTTAAGCTAAGGGATTATACAGTAGTTAATGGGGTGAAGTTCTGTTCGGGCATTCAGTTTTTAGCTGTGATGACTGGATTAAAGCGCAGAACAGGCTCTAAACGCCCTGGATTTGTTTGGTTGAATGTGCTACTTAGATCTCTAAGCAGCCGTGAAACTCCATCGGTTTTGTCCTTTACATTTGAGAACGGAATCGCCCTGACTTCTACTTCTGCCCGATGCAAACTGTTTGATTCACTTGAGCGATCGCAGAACGCACACGCCACGCGAATGCGCTTCAGGGAAGCTACGCCGTCAGGCTATAGGCTGACGCTAAGCGATCGCAACCACCCAGCTATTTACCCATGCTTAGGAGTAGACAGGATGACCCAAATAATCGTAGGGGAAAATGAAGGGCTTGAATCAGCTTTACGTCGATTTAAGCGTCAAGTCTCCAAAGCCGGGATTTTTTCAGATATAAAGCGCCAGCGTCACTTTGAAACCCCTCCTGAAAAGCGCAAGCGCAAAGCTATTGCTAGAAGGCGTAAGAGACGGTTTAACAGAACTCGCTAAATCTTTTCTTTCTCAAGAGGTGTAGAAATCATGACCCCAGAAGCAATACGCATTGTTGACTCCCTAAGGCGTGAGTTCTACTCCCTCTTCGCTGCGGCGATGAAAGTGCCTGTGAAAATCACAGGGAATTCATATAGTAGTAATTTTCCTACTGCGTCTTGGTTAGATAACAGTAAACGACTGAATTATGTGAATATTTATGCTTACACAGCACCCGATCACTTAATTCCCGAACGTCCCTTCATTCTTCGAGTGGCAATTAACAAGGGCGCTGGTAGAATCAGGATACCTCAATGGGGCCAAGAATGTCGAGGCTTTAATCAAGGTTGGCATTTTGAGTTAACTTTACTACCAGAGGAAATTTTAGACTTCCTACCCTGGATAGTCAGCTTAATTAAGTCTCACGATAAAGGTTCACCTCCGTTTGCAGACGAACCCCCCCATCCGTTTGAATTAAAAATGTATAACGGATTGTTATCCAATAATGTCTGGACTGAGAAAGCTTGGCAACTTCAGAATCGGGAATTTGCTAGAACTTCCGCGTGAAAGTTAAGCGGGGAAATCGAAGCAACTGACAATTCTTGGAAGTTGCTTCTACTTCTCATCCATCATTGCCAGCATATTGGGTTTTCACATATTGTCTCACGACTGGTTGAACTGCGAACAGCGTTTCATTGCTTTGTTCCTTTTTTTCAATTAGCGATCGTCTTCCCAAAGATTGTATCCCATTGAACAACTCTGAAGGCGATAATTGCATATTTTCTAGCAATTGGTAAATTGAAACAGGCACCGATTCATTTCCTATGCGGGAAATTACCTGTTTCTCTAATTCTGATAGGCGATTAAACTGCTGATGTAATATAGCTTTCAAATCTTCATTCAAAACCAGGGTATCGTATTTGAGAAATTCAGATACTTTGCCCCTAAATAACTCTTGTATCATTGTGGCAACTATTTTTAGCCATAATGGATTACCTGCATAGGCGTCGATCAGGTATTCCCATTTATCCTCTTCAACTAAACCTTGTTCTCTGAGGATTTCCACCGCCGCTAAACCCAATCCATTCAGCTGTAACGACCGAATAGGTGCAGTGTCGCCTTTTAATGGTAAAATTTCTCTAGGTGGTTCCCAACTGTTCATCACCAAGCAACTGTTATGGGAAAATTCGGCTACAGTTCTGAAGAATTCGCCATAATCTTCATATCCAGATTTGTAGTTACCAGCTAGCTGTCCGCTACTTAGAACCATTTGCACATCATCTAGTATTATGAGACAGCGAGATTTTCGCAAATATTCCATCAGCAGCGATAGTCGATCGGCGATGCTGACTGGTAAATCTGTTTCGCTTCGATCGGACAGAAATTGAATTAGGTTTCTCAGAATTGCTTCTAGGGATGGGGAATAGCGAAGACTTTGCCAAATTACATACTCAAATTTATCTTGTATTCGCTCTAATAATTTTACAGCAAGAGCGGTTTTGCCAATACCGCTGATTCCAACAATTGCGACGAGGCGACAGCGTTCTTCCACTATCCATTTTTTTAGTATATTCAGTTCCTCAGCGCGTCCGTAGAAAGAGGAGACATCAGGTGCATTATCTACAGAAACCCGGTTTCTTGGAGAAACCGGGTTTCTAACGTCGTGTGATCGATCTTGTGGAACTTTTGGAGATTGCAAAGCCTCTCCACAGACTTTAACGTTATTAATTTCTACAAAATTTTTACTATAATTTGATGAAACAATGGAGAATCGCCACCTCTCAATTGTCGCTCGAAAATTTGATTTAGTTAGATCTTCTCCTAATTTATCTGAGAGGAGCTTCCATAATTCAGAAGCAACATCCCTGACATGACTCTCAGTACGGTGAGATTCTTCTGCAATTTTTGAGTATTTATGACCTTGCCAAACCCCGCGTAATATGGATTGTTCCAGATCGTCTAAGTGTTTTCCAGTATTGTTAAAAACTATCTCGTCGGCAAATTTTAACACTTCGTTAACGTCCATAGGTCGGATAGATGCCGGATATTTTGCCTATTATATCCGACAATTTCCGATCTAACCCGACATTTTCCGACATTTTCCGATTTGTTCCGACATAGCTAGATAGTCACAAATTGTCTTATTGCCTACAAAATCCGGCATTTTCCGACTGACAAACTTAGTTGCTTGTGGAAAAATTATATAAATTATTATTCAACCTAACCCTTAGAACTTGAAATCAAATGAAGACAAAACCTTTAGCATTAGCAGGATTCGGAATATTTACTTCTGTCACATTGGGGGTTATCCCAGCACAAATAGCTTTAGGTCAATCCAATGCCGATTATTACCGTTCCCTATGTGAAAAGGCTCCCGTCAATTCCTTCGCAGCAATGCTAGTTAGTCGTGGGGGAGTTGACTGTACAAGATATGGAATGTCTCCTCAAATGAATCAAGGTATTCACTCTGAATGGGGAAGAAACAATGCAATGCTTAATTGCGCTGCTTATGGAGGAAATTGGCGTAACGATATAGGGATGTGTATGCCGACAACAGAATATGGATGTCAGCGGCAAGGAATGGAATGGAGCTACCAATACAAGGAGTGTTTCCCAGCAAGGCTATAGATATCATTTTACCTCATCCCCAAGATCGAATGCCTATGGCACGCTACGCGATCGCTTTTTATTTCTCTTAGCCCCCCTTTAAAAGGGGTTTGGGGGGATCTCTGCGTATAAGCGATCGCTCTTACTTTACTGCCGCACGATCGCTTCTCTATCCACAAACTTTTTAGGAATAGGCGATCGCTTTTTCAGGGTTTTTCGGAATTCTTATGCTAATGTTCATTCCTGTTCATTTTGTAGGGGCACGGCATAATTAAAATCTTGGTATGACCGACATATTGATGAGCTGTGCTACTACAGCATATTCGATCCGAAAGAATCCTTTTTCACCTCATCCCCAAGAGCGATCGCCTCTCTCATTCTTACCGAAAATACGGCTTTTCCTACCCTGCCAACTTTACATATTCTAGTAGTGGTGGAAAAATTCGTGACCTATCGCTAGATACAAGAATAAAAACCACATCCTTAGAGGGTTGTTTTTGCAGGTATTCGTAAAGAATTCCAAAAGCTTTAGTAGTCAGGTAGTGAGCATTTTTCAAAACCACTACTGTATATTGAGTAGCTACCTCAACTTCAGCCAATAGGCGCTGAATATCTTCAGCATGATAACGGGATAAAGCGTCAAACTCTATCAATTCTTGACACAAAATTGATTGCATACTATCCTCCATTATTATTTAATTCAATATCAGTATCAGGCTCTAACTCGGTATCCACGCGCTCCCACGTTCCATCTGCACGTCTTCGCCACCCTTCCACAACGCTGTCATCTTCAGGATTCCAGGGTTTAGAAGGATCGCGCCAATCATGTTCTGGACGATCGTCAGGTGGTGTTTGACTTGGTTCAATGATAAAATTATTTTAACAATCCTCTCCAATTCCATCTCCTACTACCGCATCCCACAACACTATTTCGGCTCTATATTCAGGGAATTCTTCTAGATATAGTTCTGTGGCTTCTTTGAGATTGGCGATCGCTTCTTCAATCATTTCTCCTTGGCTAGCAGTCCCCACTTTAGGACATTGAGCAACATATACATCTTCTTCCCAATAAACTATTGCTGTGAAATTACGAGACATTTTTAATAAGATCGACGGAATTGTTAATTTTCCTATTTTAACATATTATATTTTATCTTACAGCAGCTTTCAGGCGAGTGTGGTACAAAGAAACCCGGTTTCTGGGCTGTATCTCATCCAAGCGCAAGCCGCTATATACAATTGTGGGTAGATATTCACAATCATTTCGGCGATCGCACTTTCACCATATTATCAAAGAGCGATCGCACTAATTTTCAAACTCAAGCTTCTGGCTCAATTCCCAAAGCTCTTAACTGTGCGGCTAATCGATCAGCACGTTGTCGTTCCTCTTCAGCACGTTGTCGTTCTTCCTTAGCCTCCTGTTGAGCTAATTCTTTTTCCTGACGTTCCAATTCTGCTCTTTCGCTACCAGCCAACAACAAATTACCCTCAGCATCCCACCAACGCAGCCAAGGTAAGTCCTGATTTTGATATCTTCCTCGCCAAATTCCTAACTCCAAACCTAGAAGATCAATGGGAAATCTCCCTTGCTCATTTGCCGTTACTAAATGATATTTTCCTGACAACAATTTATATACTTCAACCCTAGCTCTATTCACCTCGTAAATGCCATAAAAAGGAACGCGAATCGCTTGTTCGTAAACCCAAAATTTCCCAGTGATAGGAGTTGAATCTCTTTCTTCTGAACCATCACCAGAAACAAATTCCAATACAATTGAAGGTGCGACATATTCTTGCCAAAGAACATAAGAACGTCGGTATTGACCATCCAAATTGGGTGGTACATTTGGCACGTAAAACCAATCTGGTGCTTCTGCGCCTCTTTCCAGTGGATTGGCTAAACGCCAATAAATACCGCTATCTTGACCAATGCAATATTGTCCGTCTGGATGCAACTGCTGCAATACAGGTGTGATCGAATCTGTTAGTAAAATACTTTGTGGATGCTCCTGAAAATTTTTCACAAACGTACCGTCCGACTCTGGTAACTGAGTATGATCTGGTAAAGTAGAATTAAGATCGATCGCTTTAGTAAAAGTAGCAGTCATATTTATACCTCCGGTTCAACACCTAAAGCTCTTAATTGTGCAGCTAATCTTTCAGCGCGTTCTTCTGCTGTTAACAAAAGATTTCCTTGTGCATCCCACCAACGCAGCCAGGGAGATTCCATATTTTGATATCTTCCATGCCAAATACCGAGTTCTACTCCTAAAGGTTCGATCGGATAATGACCGCGATCGTTAGGCGACTTTAACTGATAGCTTCCAGCTACCAAATCATAAACTTCCACTTTTTCGTTAACTACATCATAAATACCATAAAATGGAACTCGAATTGCTTTTTCATAAACCCAAAATTTGCCTTCATAACGAGTAGTATCTCGTTCTTCTGAACCATCTCCCGAAACAAATTCTAATATAATTAATGGCGCTAAAGTTTCCTGCAATAAAACATAATAACGGCGATATTGACCGTTTAACATTGGTGGTACATTTGGGACGTAAAACCAATCCGGTGCTTTGCAACCTTTTTCTGGTGGTTCTGTGATTCGCCAATAAATTCCGGAATCTCTACCTATACAATATTGACTGTCTGGATGACGTTGCAGTAAAATAGGAGTAATGGAATCAGTTAAGAGATCTGCCTGTGGTGGTTCTTGAAAGTTTTTCACAAAATTTCCATCCGATTCTGGTAATTGTGTACGATCTGGTAAGGAAGTAGGCAATTCTACAGGTTCGGCTATTTCGACTATTTCGGTCATGTTGACCTCCTGCTAATAGGTAGTAGGTAATTGCCGAAAAGATATCACCAATTACCATTATAATTTGGTTATTTCGGGTCGGATAAACTGTAGGGACACGGCATCATAAATATTGTCGGTTTTATGAAAATTTTAATGATGCCGTGTCCCTACAAAAATGTTCATAATGAACATTGGTATAATAATTCCGAAAGACCCTATAATTTTCGGAATTAAGCCTTCGGCTTATAAGTTGATTGCACCTGCAATTCCTTCAACTGTTTCACATCGACACTAGCTGGCGCACCTGTCAGCAAGCAACTCGCCTGCTGTGTCTTCGGAAATGCAATCACATCGCGAATTGACTCTTCACCAGCTAACAGCATTACCCAGCGGTCTAAACCGTAGGCAATTCCACCATGAGGCGGTGTTCCATATTCAAATGCGTCCAGCAAGAAACCAAATTTATTGCGTGCTTCTTCTGGAGTTAAACCAATATGTTCAAACACTTGTTCTTGAACATCGCGCTGATAAATACGCCGACTTCCGCCGCCAATTTCTATGCCATTAAATATTATGTCATAGGCTTGCGCTCTGGCGGTTTTTAGGTCGCTCAAATCGTCGGGATGGGGTGCTGTGAAGGGGTGGTGCAATGCTTCTAGTCGCTTCTCGTCTGCATTCCATTCAAACATGGGGAAATCTGTTACCCAAAGCAAGTTAATTTTGTTTTGGTCAATTAATCCTAATTGTTGTGCAACTACTTGGCGGAGTCGATCGAGTGTTTTATTGACGACGGCTACTGAATCAGCAGCAAATAATAAAAGATGTCCGGGTTTTGCACCTGTGCGATTCAATAATTCCTGTTTTTTTTCTTCACTCAGGTTATCTTTAATCGCGCCAATAGTGTCGATTTCGCCATTATCCCGGACGCGGATATAAGCCAAACCTTTAGCGCCAGCTTCTGCGGCTTCTTTGAACAAGTCGCCACCTGCTTTTATCCGCACGTTCGAGACAGCATCATTGCCACCTGGAATGGGTAATACTTTGACGACGCCTCCAGATGCGATCGCACCTGAGAACACCTTGAAGCCAGAATCTTTGAACAAATCGGCAACATTCACTAACTCTAAGCCATAGCGGGTGTCCGGTTTATCGCATCCGTAACGTTCCATCGCTTCGGCGTAAGTTAGACGGGGGAAAGGTTTAGGCAACTCAATACCTTTAACTGCCTTAAAAACATGACAAACTAACTCTTCATTGAGATGGAGAATCTCTTCAACAGACATGAAGCTCATTTCCATGTCCAATTGAGTGAATTCTGGTTGTCTGTCGGCGCGTAAATCTTCATCGCGGAAACAACGCGCAATCTGATAGTAGCGATCGAATCCAGAAACCATCAGCAATTGCTTGAATAATTGCGGCGATTGTGGTAAGGCAAACCATTCACCGGGATTGACGCGGCTGGGTACGAGGTAATCCCGTGCGCCTTCTGGTGTGGAGCGAGTCAGAATTGGCGTTTCAACTTCGATGAAGTCTTGCTCGTCTTCTAAGAAGCGGCGAATGGCTTTAACAACATTGTGGCGCAGTTGCAGATTGGCGGTCATACGATCGCGCCGCAAATCCAAATACCGATATCTCAGCCGCAACTCTTCCCGCACCGGCTCATTTTCACCCGCTGACACCTGGAAAGGCAGCTGTTTGTGTACCTGATTTAGCAGTTCGATTCGATCTGCGTAAATTTCAATCTCGCCAGTAGGCAATTTGGGGTTGAGGGATTCTTCTGGACGTGGGGTGACGCGACCAGTAATTTTTACAACATACTCATTACGTAGCTTTTCGGCTTGTTCGTAGGAGCCTGGGGTGCGTACTGGGTCGCTGACAATTTGGACAATGCCGGAGCGATCGCGCAAATCCAAGAAAATCACGCCCCCGTGATCGCGGCGACGGTCTACCCAACCACAAAGGGTAACAGTCTCTCCCACATGGGAGCTTCGGATTTGGCCGCAATAATGACTTCGCATAGCAGTTAATTCAGAGTTCGTGCTGGAGAATGGGGAATTTAAACAGTTTAGTCGGATCGTCTTTGAGGTTGGAGTAAGAAGCGTCCTACCTTCAGTAGACTATGTGAGAAAACTTCCCCATTATGCAGCATCGGGGGCACTCCTGTAATGCAGTTTTAGGGTTACGGTATTCCGTACCCCTACACAAGCTCTTGTAAAGTGGGGATTACCCACCTCACAAAAGATTTACTTGCGATCGGACTTTGACAAAGAAGCCATTAGAGCAATCCAGGCAGTTTTGGCCGCATCCGCCAGACGCACACCAATGGACTCAATTTCGCTAGCGATCGTCAGCCAATTCTTTTCAGCTTGCTTGTGAATCTCGTGAACTGCCGCTTCAATTCGCTCCCGTTCGACGAATTTATTTTGTTCAACAGCTTCCCGCGCTTGACGCACCGCCTTGAGATAGTTCTCGCGGGTGACATCGCCAGCAGATTGAATTTCTGCCTGAGCGCGAGTTTTAATCGCGTCAACCAGCAGCCAATTTTTCTCAGCTTCTTGCTGAATCAGCCCAACTGCTTGGTCGATTCGCTCTTTTGCGATCGCCTGATTTTGTTCGATCGCTTCCTGTGCTTGACGAACCGACTTAAGGTAAGCCTCGCGGGTGAGGTCGCCTGCCGCCTGCATTTCTAATTGCGCCCGCTTTTGAATCGCTTCGACCAGCGCTGCTGTCTCCTTTTTAACCTCTTCGGTAGCATCAGGCATTTCCTTTTTTACTAAGTCAGTTGTCTGTTGGCTGACTTCCACAATCTCAGTTGTCTCAGTGACTTCGACAATTGTCGATTCTTTAGGAACAGTGGGTTCGGTCATGGTTGTTTCTCCTGTATTTGGAACAAATCCAACAAAGCAACTGTTTTAAGTAGGTGGGCGTAAATAAACTGAACTCTCAGAAACCCGGTTTCTCCAAGAAACCGGGTTTCTAAGGGCCTGGAGTTTTAAGTTTAATTATGCCCACCTACTTAAATTGATTCATTGTTTTAATACGCTCGTACTCCAAGGCACATTGATTTAGATATTCATCGCTCTAAACGGTAGCCTTTTGTGATATTTGGCTTCATTCTATCCAGCCTATCCCAAGTTCGATGACGGTGAACGCCCACTGGGAGGTACGGTTTAACGCACCAGGCTCGTTGATAAAATAGCTAGGTTGACGTGACCGTTCTTAACCCTGCCTCATATCGTTGTGTTACAAGATCCCAACATTCGGAATCCAATAGCTATTAGTTTGGGAGCGATCGCGGGTGCATTGTGTCGCTACTATTTAACTTTATGGTTCGCGCAGCGCTTCGGCACCGGATTTCCCTACGGCACTTTTTTCATCAACCTCAGCGGCTGTTTGTTTATGGGTTTCTTTGCCACCCTGGCATTAGAACGGGTAGTAACCATCTCCCCAGAAGTGCGACTGTTGGTAGCAACGGGATTTTTAGGTGCCTACACTACCTTTTCTACCTATGGGTTAGATACAATAAATCTTCTGCGCGATGCCGAAGGCTCGTCGGAAGAAGGCTCACGCAGTTATCTGGTAGCAGGTCTTTATTGGGCAGGTAGTGCAATACTGGGAATTATCAGCATTCAGCTGGGGATAATTTTAGCTCGATGGGGAAAGTAGGACAGCTGGTATGATGTGGCAACAACTCACCATTTACATTAGTGAATCCGATCGCTGGCACAACGAACCGCTGTATATCGCCCTGATTGAACTTGCTCGCAAACACGGATTGGCTCAGGGAACGGCAATGAGAGCGATGGCTGGATATGGCAAATACATCACAATCCAAACCACCCATTTTTTGGACTTATCCTCCAACCTGCCTGTAGTAGTCAGCATAATTGACCGCGAGGAGGCGATTTCCGAATTTCTGCCCTTAGTGCGAGAAATGGTTAAGAACGGATTAATCACCCTACAACCCTTAGAAATCCTACATTATGCGCCAATTTTAGAAGACTGAGAGAATCTAAACTTCTCAACGATTGTTTAGTTTTTTATGGTTATTAAATAGTTATTACTGGATGTCATCGACTTGCAAAACTTGCATAACCTTAAGATACCTCACTGCTGAGACTGATATGATTCAGAAGAGAGGAGCTGATTCAGAAGTGTTTAATGCTTAACAACTCCCGTCGGTTAGAGATTGCGGAATATGTTTCCCTGGCTGGCTCAGTTGCTGGGTCAGTCGTGGCGGCGCTCAGCGGGCAAGTCATCTACGTGGCTATACCCCTGTCTGCTTCAGTGATATTGAACTCGATCAATCGTCGTCGCTCCGAGATACTGACGAAGCAGATTACCAATGCTGCGATTACGCGCCTTCAGCGACAAATATCCGGCGAGCTTCAATCTTTATACGCCTCAGCTAGCTCTTTGCCCTCTTCCCCAGAATCGGTTCGCTTCAATTCACATGACGTACAAGAGGTTGTGGCTACCTCGATAAGGGCTAACCTGAATCCCATCTATCACGATGTGGCTGAACTTAAGGAGCAGTGTGCTAGCTTGCAGGATTCTCTCACAAGTGTGGTGCAATATCTGAATAGTTCGTCCCTATCAGTAAGGATAGACAATTTGGAGCAGGCGATCGCTAAGCTTTCTCAAGGAATCTCAACTGTTGCTAACGAGCTGGAGGTGTCGCTACAAAGCCAACTGGATACGTTAAAGCAGCAGGTGCAAGCGATTCAACTTGAAAAACAAACCAGGGACGAAACAAAGAGCCTAAAAACAAAAGAGCCACAGTTCGATTCTTCTGGGCTACAAAATCAGTTGGATAAGCTAAAACAGCAGATGCAAGCGATTCAACTCGAAAAACAAACCAGGCAAGAAGCAGCGAAAGAGACAACCACACCGCAACAGTTCGATTCTTCTAGGCTACAAAATCAGTTGGATGAACTAAAGCAGCAGGTGCAAGCGATTCAACTCGAAAAACAAACCAGGCAAGAAGCAGCGAAAGAGACAACCACACCGCAACAGTTCGATTCTTCTAGGCTACAAAATCAGTTGGATACGTTAAAACAGCAGGTGGAAGCAATTCAACTCGAAAAACAAACCAGGGAAGAAGCAGCGAACGAGACAACCACACAGCCACAGTTCGATTCTGCTGAGCTACAAAATCAGTTGGATGAGCTAAAGCAGCAGGTGCAAGAGATTAAAGAAAGCAGAGAAGCTTTGGAAGAAGTTAGATTTAAAGCACTGGAGCAAACAGATAACATCTCCCCCCAGTCCGTAGGGGCAAAGCATTCGGGCGACAATGAACAGGTGGAAGCGAGGAATTTTGCACCGAATGCTTCGCCTTTAACCAGTTCCCAGTCAAGAGTTCCCGAACCTCCAACTCAGACTTGGAGTTGTGTCCAAATTGTAAGGGCGCATTCTGATTGGGTGGCTTCCGTGGCGATTAGTTCGGATGGAGAAAAGATAGCCAGCGGCGGTTTTGATGGGAAGATTAAAATTTGGAATTTGCAGACTGGGGAACTAATTCGGGTGTTGTCGGAAAAGGCTGGTGTGGTTTATGCTCTAGCCTACGTCACCTCTGAGACAAGCCTTGCTAGCGGCTGTTCCGATCCTGCCTCGGTGAAGTTATGGGATGCAGATACTGGCGCACTGATTGACACTTTCAGGGAGCATTCGGGCTCGGTTCGCTCTGTGGCGATTAGCCCAGATGGACGGACGCTTGCCAGCGGCGGTTTTGACCAGACGATCAAAGTATTGTCTCTGGAGACTGGAAAATCGCTCTACACTCTCACGGGGCATTTAGGGGCGGTAGGTGCGATCGCTTTCAGTCCCGATGGAGAGCTGCTAGCCAGTGGCGGTGGGGACGGCAACATTAAATTTTGGCATGGGAATACGGGGCAACTGTTGCACACTTTCAGCGGCGATTTAGGATCGATTGGTGCGATCGCATTTCATCCAAATGGAGAGGTTCTCGCCAGCGCCAGTACCGATAGAACGATCAAATTGTGGCATCTCGGCAACCGCGATCGTCTCTGTACTCTCACAGGTCATGCAGGTGCAGTCACATCTGTTATCTTCAGTCCCGATGGGGAAACTCTGATCAGTGGTAGTGCAGACGGTACGATCGCAATTTGGCATTTAGAAACTGGCTTACAGATATGTACCTTGACTGCTAATTCAGCTAGTTCCGCGATCTCCGTTACCCTTAGTCCCAACGGTCAAATGCTTGTCAGTGGCAATGCGGACGGTTCGATCCAAATTTGGCAGCGCGATTAATTACCCCTACTCCCCTTCCACTCAAAGAATATCTATATGAGGTAGCAGAGTAAGCAGGGGGAGAGAAAAATAGATAAATTTCTACCGGAAAGGGATACAATATATTTTACAATGCAAGACCAAAACGCAAATTTACGGGAATTCCTTGCCAAACTAAATCATAGGGTGAACAGTTTACCTGAAAGCGTACAATCACACCTACCACTTTAACCAACAGCAAACTCAGTAAATTTCCGTTTATAGGGAGCTTTAAACGCCAGAACTATATCTTGCTTGGGAACTCCAGCTTCTACTAATTCATTCGCAACTCCGATTTCAGTCCCATCCCGTTCAATCCAAATTTTGCCATCTTTAATTTCCACGTAGATGATACAACCAAATACTCGTGTTAAATCTTGCCAACCAATATTAAGAACTTGATAGCGATCGCGCTCCGTATCAAATATCAGTTGGACTTCTGTCTGACTATTTGTGCGATTGTTGGCATAACTTTTAAGAATTGTTTGCACTACTTCGCGGGAATTTATTCCTTCCATAGAACAATCTCCTCTTGTTCGGGGTTAAAAATGAGCAATTTGAGTTGATGTTCTGCAATGACTCTTTGAATAAATTTACGACTAAAAAAATCATCGTAAATATCAACTGTAATTGCTAAATATAAAGTCCGGTCGGGTTCTGTCTGTCAATCTCAAAGCTGAACTTTAGTTGAGGCATTGACCAAGTGCTATATGAAACTCAGTCACATCTGACGCTCCTAGAAAGGATTTTACCTCTACTGCTATCTTTTGACCAGTTTTTTCAGCAGCTAGGATTCTCTCTGCTGCTAAGTCGTGGATTCTGTATGTTCTGTATTCCAACTGCGTAGCCAAGCGAAACGAAATTGGCTGGCTCGATTTTTCTCGCCGCCGATGCTTTTGAGTAATTCGGAACTGATTGCACCGTGACAGTCTCCAGTGCGATATTTAGCATATTGGGAGTCGGTTAAATCAACAATTTTTATTCGCAGATTGTCGCATTCTGATACGCCGGACATACAAGTGCTGACGAGAAGGGAACCGTAGCGACAGGCGGTGTCTTTTTCGGTTATGAATAAGTCTAAACCAATTCGTCGATGCTCACAATGATTCGCACCAGAACTATGAAAAAGTTTAACATGATGGAGCGAAATTTGACCAAGTTGTAACTCAAGATCAACGGCTTTTGTTTCATCAAAATCAACGGCAATAGTTTGCCCCGTGTCAGCATATTCTTCGGTGCAAAAGTATCTTTATGGGGAACTACTTTCCCAAGATGTGAACCCGGAATAACTCGCACACAGCCACTTTCTTTGATACTGGGTGTAAGTGCTACCCACACCGTTAGAATATCTGAATCATCTAAACCCCAATAGGTTAAATCTTGATGCCAACTGATATAAGCATCACTTTGAGAAGGTTTGACAAAAAGTGCTGATTCCCAACATAAGATGTCAGTGCCAATTAAATCTTCAACTAGATCTAGAATTTTTAGGATTATGAACAAGTCTATCAGCCCAACCCATAATTAAATGTGGTTTGTGACGCAACTCATGGGTATTCATTTCGCCACCAAACTGTTTTTCTATCGCCTCGAATGATTGAAGACAAAAGTTGACTTCTTCGGTACTCAATAAATCAATCGGCGATAGATAGCCATTGTGATGGTAATATTCAATTTCTGCATTGGTTAAAACTTTAGGCATCGATTTATTCCTTATTTTTGCTTGGTTTTATACTTAAAAATTTCTCAATAAAATGTTAGCATCTTTAGTCATAAGCGCCTATAATTTTTTGATCAAAATCAATTATCGAACCCGTTACCATTTCGGCTTCATCACTTAACAAAAATGCCACCATTTTAGCAACATCAAGAGGCTTTAGAAGTCGCCCAAACGGTTGCAAAGATTCCGCTTGTTTCAGCCAATCATCTGGTTTACCCATTAACTTTTGAACCTTATCCTCATTTGGTGTATCCATCCATCCAATATTCAAACCATTAACTCTAATTCTGTCATACCTTAAAGCATGGGCTACATTTTTCGTAAAGACAGTTAATGCTCCTTTAGATGAACAGTAAGCTGTCAAGTAAGGTTGACCGCCGTGACTTGAGATAGAGATAATATTTACGATACTACCACCGTTTTTTTCCCTTTTCATTATCCTAACTACTTCTTGTGTCAGAATAAACGGAGCGCGAACATTTACAGCGAATAAGAGATCCCACAATTCTACAGTAGTTTCATCTAAATAGGCTCTATTACTGATTCCGGCGGCATTAACTAAACCATGTATATTGCCAAATATAGAGTCACAGGTTGTTACTACTTTTCGACAATCAGATTCTTTACTTAAATCAGCTTGAACGTATTTTCCCTCACAGCCATAATTTTTTAGTTCTCGGCTTACTTGTTCACCATTTTCTCTATTCCTCCCACATATAAGAATACCTGATGCCCCATGCTCTGCTAAATAATGAGCGATACCTCTACCCAAACCTTGAGTACCCCCTGTGACAATAAAAACTTTTTGGTTAAATCGTTTTGAAATCATTAGCTGTTGTCATCTAAAATGTTAGGTTTCCTAGAAAATATCGCTCAATTTCAATTAATTTTTGGCGTTGCTGATTTTAGGCATGAAAAGAATTTCACCTGATGTCCAGTCTGTTGACCAGACGCATAAGTAGAGACGCTTGCATACAAGCGTCTCTACGGTAGAGACGCTTGCATGCAAGCGTCTAAAGAGGGCTTCATCTTTTGATTCAGCAACGCCTAATTTTTTATATGTTTATAGATCCATTTTTGAAGCAGAGAATATTGGGCAAAGAAGTCGTGTATAACATTCGTACCTTCTGGCATTTCTGGAGATTTAAAAAAAGCAGCCAGATGCTCTGTTAAACCGCCTTCTTGTATTTTTATTGAGATTGTCATTAGTCTAACCATATCTAGTATTAGAGGTGCAGCCAAGATACTATCTCGATAAAGTCCGTTAATCTTGATTTGCATCGAATACCCCAAAAAACCTTGTAAATCTATGTTGTCCCATGATTCCTTATTATCACCACGCGGGCGATAATGATGAATATGAACTTGATGATCCTCAACTTTATAGCCCACAATTTCATCCAAACAAGCTAATTTACTCATTAGTTTAGTTTGGAAAGCATCTTCCTCAGATAAAGCCTCACCATCTCGATTTCCTAATATGTTAGTGCTATACCAACCATTGATATATAATTGACGCATATTTAAAGCCGAAGCCAGCACAGTTTTAAGGAAAGTTTGCCCCGTTTTACCATCCCGTCCCGCCAAAGGTACACCCTTTTCCTTTGCTAATGTAACTATAGCTGGAACTGCTGATAAGTTCGGTGTAAAATTTATGTAGCCTGCTGATTCTAATACAGCCGCACAAGCATATTTCATCGAAGGGGTAACAGTATCATAACCCTGATAGCAGGATTCTTGAAACTTATCTAAGGAGTCATAGGTTTCTGACCACTTTGGAGTAGGTTGGGTAGAAATACAATTGACTACTACTACATAGTTTAATTGATTTTTTTTCCGGAAATTACGAATATCAGAACGTATTCCTTCAATTTCTTGACCCCATTCTCCCTTGTTAACTGCACAAGGCACTGGTAGCGCGGGTTGATTTAAAATATCAACAGATACTTTGACAATATCATTTTCTGATAGAACTTTGTGATGGCGAAGGCTTTCCTCTATGGTGTGACAATATATATCCCACCCAGAAAACACTAAGTCCTCCAGTTGGGGTAATTCTAATTTATCAGCAATGGTTTTCTGATCTTCTGTAATATATGATTCGCAAAGCAAAGCATATTTAGGACTAAATCCCTGTTTAAGTAAATTAGCACCAGCAATAACAGTTGATGCAATAGCTCCAGCGTGACCAGCAAATAAAATACCTGTCTTCTCAGTCATAAGTCAAGTCTCCTTTACAAAAATTTAAGCTTTTCCAGAAGGTAACAAAGCAATCCCATAGAGGATTTTAGCTTGAGTGTCGCTTTGCAAGTTCATCATTACCATCTCACCACAAGATAGGTTATTTGTCAACTCTTCTGGTTTCGATTTCAAAAGGTCAGGAGCCTGGAGCATCGGAGATGGCAACCTCACACATCCCAAAGTACGGGAGAGCCTAGATTTCAACGCTCGCCTACGGTACGCTACCCTATCGACAGGAGAGATATTTACAGGTGCGAAGTCTTACCAAAAAGCCAAACATAAACTAGCCAAACTTCAACGAATTGTAGCACGTCGTCAAAAAGGTTCTGCCAACAGGTTTAAAGCAGTCAAAGCCTTAGCGCGTCTGCATCAAAAGATAGCAAATATCCGCTTGGACACATTACATAAACTCACCTCTTACTTAAGCAAAAACCACGCAGTAGTAGGAATTGAGGATTTGAATGTGTCAGGGATGATGGCTAATCATTGTTTAGCTGCATCGATAGGGGATATGGGATTTTATGAATTCCGTCGCCAGTTAGAATATAAATGTCCCTTGTATGGCAGTAAGCTAGTAGTGATTGGCAGGTTTAAGCCAAGTAGTAAAACCTGTTCAAATTGCGGTTTCGTCAAAGAGGTTTTGGAGTTATCAGAACGAGTTTATCGATGTGATTGTGGGTTAGAATTGGATAGAGACTTGAATGCCGCAATTAATATCGAGAAATTAACGCGGGAAGTTCTCTCGTGTCTGCTTGTGGATGGGGTGCTGCCGACAGTCCCAGATGAAACAGGAAGTTTTTGTTAATGAATGTTAGCAAAAATCGAACGGTTGTTATACTGCTGACTGCTCGCCACCGCCTTCTATGTAGCGACGCAAGACCGAGTTGATTAAAGCTTTATATTCTCCGCTTTGAGCTTGGAACCACTTCAAAACATCTGGATCGATCTGAACTAGGCGCTGTGCTTGAGACGCGGGAATTCTTAAAGTAGCCTTCTCAAAAAACTCTTCCGTCAACGGTGGAATGTCAGAGTAATCAATCCCTTCATCTTCCATCGCCTCCAGTGCTGTCCAATTAGTACGAGAGGTATTGCTCAAGTCTTTGGCGCTCATATCGATTTGCCCTTCGTGCTGAAATGATCCGAATCACGTTATTCTGCCGTTCTGTCCAAACAACAACCGCTATGCCGTTACCAAGGAAACCGATACCGAACCAACGGTCTTCGCCGTAATCAAAACGATCGTCTAGCTCAATTAGCATTGGACTATCAAACATCTCAGAGACATCTGCGAAATCAATCTCATGTTTGCGAATATTTTCTAAATTCTTCGCTTCATCCCACTCAAACTGCATTAAAATTTGGAAATGCTAATTAGGCTGCCTCTATTATCGTGCATTCTGCCCAGGCTTTAGCGTAGCTGACGAACGGCATTCGCATATCTCAATGCTAGAGCCTGAATCTCCTTGTCGCTAGCTGGGGGGGTGTGCTGATGTTTGCCTTGGATATTCGATCGGGATTTGCGATCGCCTACGGTACGCTATGCTAACGCGATACTACTGACACAACTCTACGCGATCGCACTTAGCCTGTCTATCCAGAGATGCGATCGCTCGCTTCGACGGTACAATCTGCCTCATCACCAATCCACCTTCTTTAATTTTCAATTATTGTTGGGTTGAAAGCGCAAACAATTGAGCGCTCGCACCCTTTGAATCGTTTCAAAATCGCGATCGTTGTGAATTAGAATTAATTGGTGTTCGATCGCAAGTTGAGCAATGCAACAATCAATACTACTTCTAAGCGTTAAACCCTGTCGTTGCAAATCGTAATAAATTCGGGCAGCCGCCACCCAAGTACCGGGAGTTGCCTCGATATAGTCTTGCTCTTGAAGATAAGTTTCTAATAGCGTCCACTCGCGATCATCTCGGCAACCTTGCAAGAGTTCCATCTGAGTAAATCGGCTTAAAAAAATGCTTTCATTGTTAATTATTGCTTCGAGAGATTGACGGAATGCACCTGTGCGATTGCGGAAAACACTTATCCAAACAGAAGTATCAATCAGAAACATTTCGGTTTTCTCGCAAGGCTTTGTAGTTGTAGTCTGTTGAAAATTGAATTTGTCCGCTCAAATCCAATAAATTCCGCTTTTTGCGGGTACGGATTAATTCTTGCAAAGCAAAATCAATCAATTCTTTTTCTGTTTTTAAGTTGGTTAATTGCAGGGCTTCTTTAACCAATTCCTCGTTAATTTCAACATTATTTTTCATAATTTTTTAGCTAACATAACTCTCTCATTATAGCATATAGCATAGGGACATCCAAACTCAACGAAGCGAGCTTGCGCCCTGGGCAGTCCGATTTCCTTGTCGCAGAAAGCCTGCCTGCTGATGCTGGCTTCTTCCACTATATCGGGATCTGCGATCGCACTTAGCCTGTCTATCCAGAGATGCGATCGCTCGCTTCGACGTTACAATCTGTCATAACAATAGGAGTAAAATCCAATGACAACCAACACCTATGCGAGAAGAACGGATGGCAGCAGTAGAAGCAGCGATCGCCAAATTGCAGAAACAAGTGACAAATCCTCAACCGACAAATTGGCTACAACAAATTACAGGGTCTTTCAAAGATGAACCAGCCTTTGACGAGGTACTGGCTTACGGACGAGCGATTCGCCAAGGTGATGAGTCTGTTAAACCCCTTGCTTCCACTGGCGCAAGATTACCTGCTAAGGAAATTGAAAGGGTTTGCTCCTCCCAAACTGCTCCCAATGCTAAACCAACATGGTACGGTAAAACATTAAGACTCGCGCCTGTATCCAACAAACCAAAAACTTCCGAAACATAATCCCGATAACTTAAAGTAATGGGTAGATAAGGAAAAACATTAGCCTCTCCTGCTTGATTCCTTCGTTCAATAAAAGGAAATCGTTTAGCATTTCGCATTTTCTTTCGCTTCTTCTTGTTCTAATAAGCTCATTAATTTCTGAGCAGCATCACCATAATCATAAGGCGACCAAGCACGGTAAACTACGTCATTATCCAATGATTTTAAACCTTCTTCTTTCGCTAATTCAGCAGTTAAAAACTGCATCATTTCAATTTTTTCATCATGGGATAACTGCCGCAGTTGAGCTAATAATTCAAGATTTGACATAAAACAACCTTACATTCATTTTTCCATGTTACCAGTCACCTTCAACGCCGCGCACACTAACTGCTGCGTAATATAAAGCGAATGCGCTAACGCGCACGCTTCGCTAACGCGCCGTCCCACTCTCCAAATCAAAATACGTAGCAAACCGTTTGAGACGACCCGCAGCCATCCGGTACAGGTAATCCGCCGCCTCAGCCGCCACCCGAACATTCACGCGATCGCTCTGTACGTTCAGCACTGCCATCTCTGCACAAGATAAGTTATTTGTCAATCTCAATGCTAGAGCCTGCGCCTTGGGCAATCCGATTTCCTTGTCGCAGAAAGCCTGCCTGCTGATATTGGCTTCTTCAACTATATCGGGATCTGCGATCGCACTTCACCTGTCTATCCAGAGATGCGATCGACCATTTATATGGGTTAACAGTAAATTTAATAAAGAAACCCGGTTTCTATGCTGGTTTGTGATTCGTATGCGGCGAGTATATGAATGCACTGGTTGAAGGCTGGTTGATGGGAAAACAGGCAAAACCCTTATTTGGCATTCAGTGGAATATTCTCTGGGAAACGCCCCTGGAAACGCTGCGAACTCAGTTAAACCTCAATGTTCGCTCGGCATCGCAGAACGCCATTAGCGCGTTCCAGCACCTTGGCTAGAGTCTGGGCAACCTTGATCGGGCGGTACGTAGTTCTCAAGTTGCATGGATTTGTGGGAGTCTACGGTGGCGAAGGTAGATTCCATGTGAATAAATTGCACGCCGACAATTAAGGTAACTAGACCTGTAATTTTCAGTAGAGAACCCATAACACCCGTTTCATTTGGACTCTATATAATATGAGCCTTTGATTCGGGTAATTCAGTGACGCAGAAGTTAAGGGAAAGGTGACAAAATTATTCTAAATGCGTGATGTATTGGCTTGCACTCAGGTGACTGGACGTTACAAATATAAGTGATCGCGATCGCAAGTCAATGATTTACTTATAGCAAGTTGTAGGGCAGTAGGTCGCTGGTAGGGCAGGGGAGCCGGTAAAAGTCCCCTTCCTTGTCTATTTTATCTAACCAATCCGACGGCGAGCGAGGCTTTTGACCGCAAGGCGTTCAGCAATCGACTCATGCTTGTGGGATGAGCTAGAGACCAGATGCTGATGGCTAGACAGACGCTACCCAGGCACAGCAAGATGTAGGTGGGAGCCATTACCACGCCGATCGCAAACCAGGTAAATACGTGAAATACCATCAATAGCGCAGGGATGCAGGCAATTACAGCCCAGCGAGCTATCTGCACTTGCGGGCGACCTACTACTGTAAGGATGAGTGTATGCAAGGTCAAGAGCAAGTTGGCTGGCACCAGAAACGCACAAATGGCGATACAGTGGGCACGTGAAAACTCGGACAAGGTATGGAAATCAAACATAAAAACCAGTTGTATCGGACATTTCAAGAAGTGATGATTGACTTTATTTCTTTTTTTTGGTAGTCCAAACGTTGGTGAACATCATCAAATACGCGCCTATTATGACGGCGATCGCTAGACTCCCTGCAATTAAATTCTGCCAATCAGTAGTTTCCATTCGCTTATTGAGATATTGAGATCCAAAGCACACAGCAATTATCTTAACTTAACTTAATTTTACGGAAACCTCAACTAACGCCAAAGCACAGAGAAAGTTCTCGCGGCTAATTGTGCGCTTACAGTCTAACATCCAGCGTTTCAACCCCTCAAGGGTATAGCGTGGAATTTCGACTTCAGCCAGCCAACTTGTCTTGCTGTCACAATTTTTGGTTTTAGATTGCCGATTTCAGATTTTGGGTTGATTTTTTTTAAAGCTCTGATGCCGTATCAGGCGCAATTTCAATTCCCCCTGCTTCTTTTACTAACTCCTGATCTGTAATCAGGTCACTCAATTCGTGAATTTTGACGCCGATACGATCGCAAGCTTGCTTTAGTTGTTGCTTGAAATTACTAATATCTTTACCATAGCCACACAGATGAGCGGCGGTTTCTATTCCTTGTTTGGCATTGGCTTTGGCACAGTCTATTAAGTCGGTGCCCAGAAGTGGTGTAGGTGATGCCATAGGCTTAAATGTTTCTCCTTTTTTTCATTACCACTATCTTAATAAAATAGGGGCTAACTTACATCCTTCTAAGGAGTTATAGCAAAGTGCTTACTTCCCAGGAAGTACATGACTGCCTAGAACACCAATTCTATAATGCCAGAAACCGGGAATATGCGGGTTAGAGCAACGAAATATCGACTTTGACAACCACATATTCCCGGTTTCTTGTGTTTGACAGTCACAGTTAATGGCAAACTTACCCAGAGAAACCGGGTTTTTGAAGAACTAGCAACTTGAGTTATTATATCAAATTTACTGTTTATATCGTTTTCGGTTACATCGCTAGTGTAAGAATAATACGGTAAATTGTCTGTTGGCATCGGGGTTAAATTTTTACCGCAGATGTAGGCGCTTCGCCTTCCCGTAGGGTAGACAGATTAACGCAGATTAACGCAGATAAGAATCTTAAAAAGGCGAAATTAAAAATTAAAAATGAATATTTTAATTCTTAATTAACTATAGTGCCAGTATTTGTAAGCAGCATAGGCGAGAGTGACGACTCCAGTCACGATCGCAGATTCATCGACTTCAAACTGGGGATGGTGTAGGGGGTAGTTTTGTTTCTCTTTAAACCCGACTCCGAGACGAAACATGGCTCCGGGTGCATATTCCAGATAACGGGAAAAGTCTTCTGCTCCCAGTGAAGGTTCGGGTAAGATCAGAACGCGATCGGTCCCCCAAGCTTCTCTAGCCGCCGTTTCTAGCAGCTGGTTCAGTACAGGGTCATTTTGCACTCCTGGCACCCCCTGCCTGTAGTTCAATTCATAGCTAGCGCCATAAGTCTGACAGACATTCGCCACGATTTTTTCGATCCAGTTGGGTAGGGCGCTACGGGTTTCAGGGTGGAGACTACGTACAGTTCCCAGCATTTTCACTTCGTCAGCAATCACATTGGGCGCTCGTCCACCAGATATTTTACCAATACTTAGCACGACAGGCCGCAGGGGATTTTGGGTGCGGCTAATTGCTTGCTGGAGATTAGTAATTACTTGCGCCGCAATCCAAATAGCATCGATCGCTTCGTGAGGTCTAGCACCATGACCCGATTCACCGATAATTATTATCTCCAGATCGTCCGCAGCTGCTGTTAAAGCTCCGTAGCGGATACCCACCGATCCCCCCACAATAGAAGGGAAAACGTGAACCCCTAGAACGGCTCGTACATTTTCCATTGCCCCATCTTCCACCATCCAGTTGGCTCCTTGGGCAATTTCTTCCGCTGGCTGAAACAGGAAACGAACATTACCGTCCAAGTGTTCTCCCAACTCGGCAAGAACCATTGCTGTGCCTAAACCGACGGTTGTGTGGACATCGTGACCGCAGGCGTGCATGATTCCGGCAGAGCGAGAAGCGTAGTCGAGGCAGGTGCGTTCCTGAATTGGTAGGGCGTCCATATCCGTCCGAATTGCCAGCAACCCAGCATCCTTACTCTTACCTTCCAGTTCTCCAATAACGCCAGTTTTACCGACTGCCTCTTGGACGTGCAGACCGCAGGAAGACAAAACTCCCGCGACATAGGCGGCTGTCTGGTGTTCTTGGCCGCTTAATTCTGGGTGAGAGTGGATATGGCGGCGAATTTCAATCAGGCGCGGCGCTAGTTTGGTGGCTAGGTTTTTAATTTCGATAAGCATGAATAATTTTGGTTTACTAATTTATAGAAGTTGTTTACAAATATTAACCTTTAAAACAAAAAGCGATCGCACCAATTTTGGATAAAGGTGCGATCGCTTAGCAGGTCGGATGACCTCTCGCCTAAATTCGGCTATTGTCCCTGTAGAAATCCCTGAAATTTTCTGGCTTCAGGGATGCACTCTCAAAGACTTTGAGGCGTGTTACATCATGGGAGTCATTCCGCCCATTGCGCCGGGAGTCGTTCCGGCACCAGAAAGTGGGGCTGGTTCTTCGGGAGCAAATGGGGCAGGAAGGTCACTTGGAGAGCGCATTCCCTTGTCAAGCTGCATTTGGAGTCCGGGAGGCAGACCCTTAATCTTACCGATAGACAGAGTATCTCCTTCTGCGATCTTCTTACTCATTCTTGAGGAAGGAAGATCGCCCGTACCGACCAGACAATTATCTGCGGTCAGCTTATCATTGCTAAAGATCGTCACCTTGTAATCATCGTTCAACTCAAGTATGGAATAGTACTTGCCATTCTGGGCTTGACCGCTCTTGGTGATGGAGTCTAACAACTCGTCTGAATCGCCATAACCAAAATCAGCTGCTCGTATCACATCCTTCTCTGCGTCGAAGTTGTAGATGTAGTACATACCACCTTTCATGGTGTCGCTGCCACCCGTCATGGTGTCGCTGCCACTCATCGAGTCAGTGCCAGTGCCACCACTCATCGAGTCAGTGCCAGTGCCACCACTCATCGAGTCAGTGCCAGTGCCACCACTCATCGAGTCAGTGCCAGT